>CAUVMU010000117.1:0-5516 GCA_963552775.1 uncultured Eggerthellaceae bacterium
GATAATCGAAACCGTCTACCACGCCATCGTCTTCGGCGGCTACGAGGACCGCGCCGGATTGCTCTACGGTCCCTTCTCCCCCATCTACGGTGTGGGCGGCGCGCTCATCACCATTGCGCTCAACCGCTTCTACCGCGCGAACTTCGCGATCGTCTACGTGGTCAGCGCGCTCATCGGAGGCGCGTTCGAATACGTCGCCAGCTGGTTCTTCGAGCATGCGTTCGGCGTGCTCGCCTGGGATTACTCGGGGACGTTCCTGAACTTCAACGGGCGCACGAACCTCATGTTCATGCTCATGTGGGGAGCGCTCGGGCTCGTGTGGGTGAAAGCCGTGCTCCCGCGCATGCTCGAGGCCGTGAACCTCATCCCCTGGAACTGGCGCTACGGTCTGACCACGGCTTGCGCGGCACTCATGTTCGCCAACTGCGCCCTCACGCTCGTCGCGCTCGACTGCTGGTACGGGCGCGTGGCCGGCACGAACACGAGCACGAGCGCTACCGTCGTGGAGCAGTTCTGCAACGAGTACTACGACAACGCGTTCATGCAGCACCGGTTCCAGACCATGTCGATCGACCCTGAAAGGGCCGACCGCTCCGCTTAGGCGCGCAGCCGAACGCAGAACGCAGCCCTAGAAGCACACGGCCGATTGCGGTGCGGCGCGGCCAGCTCAGAACAAGAAAAGCGACGAAAGGCGACCTGCGCTAGTCGGCCTCGCCGGTGAATCCGACATCGGCGATGAGGCCCGACCCGTCGGCTGCAGCCGTGGCCAACGCGTCGCAGCGCTCGTTCTCGGCATGGCCCGCATGCCCGCGCACCCACACGAACGTGACGTTATGGGGCCTCTTAGCCTCGAGCAGACGCTTCCATAGATCGACGTTCTTCACGGGCTTCTTCTGGGAATTCTTCCACCCGCGCTCAATCCAGCCGTCGACCCAGTAATCGTTGAACGCCTTCACCACGTACTGGGAATCGGAGTGGAGCACGACCGTGCAGGGACGCTTGAGCGCCTCGAGGGCGACGATGGCCCCCATGAGCTCCATGCGGTTGTTCGTCGTGCAGGAATACCCCTGGGAGAGCTCCTTTTCGTGCACGCCGCCGGTGGGGTCGACATAACGCAGCACCGTGCCGTAACCGCCCGGCCCCGGATTGCCGCGCGACGACCCGTCGGAGAATGCCTCGACGCGCATGCTACGGACGAACGATGATCATGCCGCTTTGGACGGGCCCGACAACGACGCCGACGCCGTACGTGGCCGCGTGGATCATCTGCCCCCCGCCGATATAGATGCCGCAATGGCCTTCATCGGTGCATACGTCACCGGGCTGAGGGTCGGACACCTGGCGCCAACCCATGAATGTGAGCGTGCTGCCGATGCGCACGTGGCTTCCGCTGATGCAATAGCTGACCAGGCCGGAGCAGTCGTAACTGTACGGTCCTACGGCCCCCCAGCCGTAAGGAGCGCCCAGACAGGCCCACGCGCGGCTGACCGTATCAGAGCCGCCCTCGTACGCTCGGGAGGGGCCCTCGTCGCGGTTCTCCTCCTCGCCGCCGACAGGCGAAGGCGTGACCGGCGCGGACGTGCCGCCGGAGCTTCCCTGCGCAGCCGACTGCGCGACCGTCGCTTCGGCGCGGGCCGCCTCGGCTGCGGCCTGAGCGGCACGCTCCTCCTCGAGCATTTGCTGCGCTTCGGCGCTCAGGGAGTCGTACACAGTCTGCATCTCGGCGACCGTCGACTGGGCCTGCGCCTGGGCATCGGCCGCCTCCTGAGCCTTCTGCGTTGCGAGGTCGGCCTGCTCAGCGTAGAGCTGCCGCTGCTCTTCGGCCTCGGCCTTCAAGCTGCGCTCCTCATCGATGAGGTCGGCATCGTTCTCGTTGATCTTCGTGAGCAGGTCCCAGTTCGTGGCGAACTCCTGGAACGTCGTCGCACCGAGCAGCAGATCGAGCATCGACGTGGAGCCGCTACGGTACATGGACGCAGCGCGCTGTCCGAGGCGATCCTGCACGTCGGCGATCCTCACCGCAAGCTCGTCGATGCGCCCTTGGGCGGCATCGCGGTCCGCCTCTGCCTGCGTCTGGGCGAACAGCGCCTCGTCGTAGGCGGCGGATGTCTTGTCGAGCACCTGCTGCATGGAGTTGAGCTGGGAAAGCGCTTCCTGGGCTTCCGCCTGCTTCTCGGCTGCGGTCACGGCGAAGGCGCTTGCGGGCGCAAGGGCCCCTGCGAGCACGCAGGCAAGGGCGGCGCCGACGGCCGCACGTTTCGTAAAGAAGGCTGCGGGGTTTTTCATGCGTTTCCTTCCGAGCATTTCGAACACGGTGCTTCCAGATTGCCACAGAACGGACCACGCGACAACCGTCGCCTACCAATGAACAGAAAACGAAGCGCCCCGGATTCAGTTCTAGGGCGTTTCGGGCGTTTCGGGCGTTCCGCGTCCCGGGCGTCCCGCGTCCCGGGCGTCCCGCGTTCCGCGTCCCGGCTTACTTGTACTGCGACTCGTGCTTGCGGAAGAAGTCGAACCGCGGCGGCAGCTCGCGCACCGCATGGAGTTGCGACTCGACCTCCGAAGCGTCGCAGAGCTCGTCGAGACGGGCGAGGTCGTGGTCCCAGCTGAAGAACGAACGCGGGTCGAACGCCAGGTACTCGCAGATAAGCTCGCAGCCCTTCGGCACGATGGGGTGCATGAGCAGCGTTGCGATCCAGAGCTGGTACGACGCGTCGACGAGCACCTGGCGGCGAGCATCGGCATCGTCGGCCAGCTCGGCTGCGCGGATGCCGTCGGCCCAACGCTTGTTCGCCGCGCGAACGAAACCGTCCATGAGCGACATCACGGAGTGCAGCTCGACCTTGGCCATAAGGCGGTCGTATTCGGCGAGGGTCGAGCGCGCCTCGTCGAGGGCGGGCGCGCTCGGAGCGCCTAAGGGCACGCTGCCCCCGAAGCTCTTCTTCGCCTCGTACAAACAGCTGCGCGCCAGGCGGTTGAACACATTCGTGAGCAGGGCGCCCTCCTTCAGAACCGGGTCGGCCACACGCGGGTCGTCGCGCTCCTCCGCACTCGCCGTGAAGGGCTTGGGCTTGAAGCCCACCGACTTCTGGTCGAGGCCGAGCGCAAGGAAGTGCGCACGCAGTTGCTCGGCCGTGTAGTACTCGAGCAGTTCGTCGGCCTCAGGCGGCTTCATCGCACCCGACGACGAGGCCTTCCTGTTGCCGAGCAGTACGTGATGGTTCGCCACGAGGCGCGTTTGGCGCAACGGGGCCTCAGTGGGCGTTGAATCGAAGATGTCGCCGGGCAGCAACGCCTCGACGAGCGCAGGCTGCACCACACCGTAGAAGTACAGGTTATCCTGGCCGATGAACTGGTACACCTCGGCATCCTTTGAGCACCAGAAGTCGCGCCAGCTTTCGAAAGGAAGCCCGAGCGTATCGTTCGCGGCGATAGTGAACGATATGGGCGCCCACAGGCTCTCGGGCCAGCACCATACCGTCAGACCCTCGACCCCTTCGATAACCGGGGCGTTCACCCCCCATTCGATGTTGCCGGTTATGCGGAAGGGCACGAGCGCCTTGCCCGTGCGGAAGCGCAGCCCCGCACGACGAAGGATATCGCGCGCGGCATCGCGGTCCTCGATGGTGGAAAATTCCAGTTCGAAGCTCTGTTTGCCGCGCTCGGCCTCGCGCAGCGCATGAGCGGGGAGACGTGCAGCGAGGGCGTCGTAGTCGTCGCGCGCATCGCGCTTGATGTAGATGATGGGCGGCAGCAAAAACTCGCGAATCGTCTGCGGCACGATGGGCCGCACGTTCTCGTCGGCTTCGAGCGCGGCCACATGCCCGCGCAAAAACTCGGCGAAGTGCGGCAAGTCGAAGTACCAGTTTTCAACCGGGCGCATCTCGGGAACCGCACCGGTCAGCGACGAGGTGGGCGCAATCAGGTCCTCGGGCGCGTAGCTGTGGCCTAAATCGCACTCGTCGGCGTACGCATGCTCCGACTTGCATCCCTGCACCGGGCAGCGCCCCTGCACCTGCCGGCCGTTCAGAAACGTGCCCGCCTCGGCGTCGTAGAACTGCAGCGTCGAAGTGCGCTTGAGAAAGCCGTTCTCGTACAGACGGCGGATGATGTTGTCGGTCAGGTTCTGATGCACCTCGCCCGCATGGCCTAAGCCGCTGCCCTCGTAGATGGACAAATCGATATCGTACGCATCGAGCGTCGCCTTCTGCTTGTCGTGGTTCGACTCGACGTACTCGGCGATCGATCCGGCGAACCCGCCCGTTTCCACGAGCTTGCGATAGCCCTCGTCGATCGGCGAGCCGAAGCAGTCGGTTCCGCTGATGAAACGCACGTTGTCGGCCCCGATGCGGTCGCGCAGGAAGCGCGCGAAACAGTCGGCGGGCACGAACACGCCGGCGATGTGGCCGAAGTGCAGCGGCTTGCTGCCGTAGGGCATGCCGGCCGTCACCACAGCGCGGGCGGGCCACGCCTGGCGTTCGAATCCGCCGGATGCAGGCGCGGACGAGGCGAACGCAGAGACCGAAGCCGGGCTATTGGGCGAGGGGGTCATGGGCGCTCTGCTCCTTGATCAGCAACGCGAGGTCGTTCACGGTAAGCTTGCCCTTCGAGGACAGCAGGTAGGGCAGCAGGGAGAATTCGTGCCGGTCGACGAAAAGCTCGACCGTATCGTAATCGCTGACACCGGCAAGCGCCGCCGCCTTGGCCACGGCATCCTCGCGCGTGCCGATCTCGTCGGCGACGCCGTTGCGCACGGCCGTGGTTCCCGCGAACGGCAGGCCGGTAGCCAGCTCGAGCGCCTGGTCCATGGTGAGGTTGCGGCCCTGGGCGACGTTCTCGACGAAGGCCTCGTTGATCTCGTCGACGAGCGCCTGGTAGTAGGCACGCTCCTCGTCGGTGAGGGGCCTCGTACCGTAGCTGGAATCCTTGCTGTCGGCCGAGGCGATGTTCTCCATCTTGATGCCCAAGTTGTCAAGCAGCTCGGACAAATCGGTGACCTGCATGACCGTCCCGATAGCGCCGATCTCGGTCGTCTTGGAAACGAAGATGTAGTCAGCTTGCGAGGACAGCTCGTAGGCAGCGCTCGCGTTGATGGACGCGCTCGACACGACGATAGGCTTCGAGAAATCGCGCACGTATTGGGCCATTTCCTCGCCCGCCGTAGCCGTACCGCCGCCCGAGTTGACACGCAGCACCACGGCCTTGATGTTGCTGTCCTCTTCCGCCTGATCGAGCAAGCTCTTCAGGCCTTCAGGGCTCGATTCGGTACCGTCGTACTGAATGGTGCCGTCGATGGTGATGACGGCGACCGTATCGCCTGTGATATCGAACGTCGCCCCCGTCGAGGAGGACGAGGCGATCGACGAGAGCGCCGACGAGCACGAGGCGATGCTGAACGCGCCGAGCAAGAACAGGCACAGCACGATAGCCAGGGCGACTATCCACCCATGGCTCTTCTTCCGTGGTGCCGAGTCGAACCTCCCGGCGAAAGAGGGTTGCGGAGCGCTCGGGACGGG
>CAUVMU010000118.1:0-5513 GCA_963552775.1 uncultured Eggerthellaceae bacterium
GTTACAAGGGTCTTGGAGAGATGGACCCCGAACAGCTGTGGGAGACGACGATGGAGCCCGCGAGCCGCACGCTTCTGCAGGTGAACATAGATGATGCCCTTGAAGCCGAGCGCGCTGTGTCCGACCTGATGGGGGATAAGGTTGAACCGCGGCGCGACTTTATCCAATCCCATGCCCGCGACGTGCGGTTCTTGGATATTTAAGGAGAACGCTGAATGAGCGACGAAACGAACAACGAATTCGACGTGCCCGAGACGCCCGACGACGGGTCGTCTGAGAAGGACGAGGGTGTTCAGATCGGCTCCGACGGTTATTCAGAGGAACCGTGCGAACCGTTCGATGAGGCGAATCCTCACGGTGCCGTTATCGAGGCGAACGGGGGGGAGGGGACCATCGTGCGCACGGCCTACCTCGGTCGCGAGATGCAGACGTCCTTCCTCGAGTATTCCATGAGCGTTATCGTGTCCCGCGCCCTGCCTGATGTGCGCGACGGTTTGAAGCCGGTGCACCGCCGCATTCTCTACGCTATGAACGAGTCGGGCTACACGCCTAATCGGCCGCACATGAAGTCGGCCCGTACGGTCGGCGACGTCATCGGCAAGTACCATCCTCACGGTGACGTGGCGGTCTACGACACGATGGTGCGTCTGGCTCAGCCGTTTTCCATGCGCGTGCCGCTTATCGACGGTCATGGCAACTTCGGTTCGATCGACGGCGATTCGGCTGCGGCTATGCGCTACACCGAGGCGCGCCTCGACAAGGCTGCAATGGAGCTTTTACGCGATCTCGACAAAGAGACGGTCGATTTCCAGCCGAACTACGACGAAAGCCTGCAGGAGCCTGCGGTCGTTCCTGCACGTTTTCCGAACCTGCTGGTCAACGGGTCGGCCGGCATCGCCGTCGGCATGGCCACGAATATCCCTCCACACAACCTCGGCGAGGCGATCGACGCTACCTGTCTTATGATAGACAACCCCGACTGCACTATCGAGGACCTTATGTCGGTCATGCCCGGCCCCGACTTCCCGACGGGCGCCACGATTATGGGCAGCGACGGTATCCGTGAAGCGTATTCCACGGGTCGCGGGTCGCTCACCATTCGCGCGAAGTACGAGGTGCTCGAAGGAAAGAACGGACGCAGCCAGATCGTCATCAAGGAGATTCCCTACCAGGTGAACCGTCAGCGCCTGCTCGAGAAGCTCGGCGAGCTCGTCCGCGACAAGAAGCTGCCCGAGATCAGCAACATTCACGACGGCGCCGACCGCCACGGCATCGACATCATCATCGACTTGAAGCAGAACATGATTCCCCAGGTTGTGCTCAACAAGCTGTTCAAGCATACGCAGCTGCAGGTGGGATTCGGCGTCATCATGCTCGCTCTCGTCGACGGCGTGCCGCGCGTTCTCAACCTGAAGGAAGCGCTGCATTACTACATCGCCCATCAGGAAGACGTCATTGTGAGGCGCACGCGCCACGAACTGGCGAAAGCCGAGGAGCGCGCCCATATCCTGCAGGGCTACATCATCGCGCTCGACAACATCGACGAGGTCATAAGCATCATCCGGTCGTCCCAGACCAACGCTGAAGCCGCCGAGCGGCTGCAAGCACGTTTCGGGCTCAGCGACAAGCAGACCGAGGCCATCCTGCAGATGCGCTTGCGCAGCCTCACCGGCCTCGAGCGCCAGAAGATCGAAGAAGAGCTCGCCGCGCTCATAGAGCAGATCGCCTACTTCAAGCGCGTGCTCGAGGACCAGAACCTCGTCCACCAGATAATCAAAGACGAAATGTGCGAGATCAAGGAGCGCTTCGGCACGCCGCGCCGTACGCTCATCGGCCGTGAGGCGAAGGATATCAACGTCGAGGACCTTATCGCCGACGAGAACATGGTCGTCACCGTGACGAAGGCCGGCTACATCAAGCGTCTTCCCGTCGCCACGTACCGTTCGCAGAAGCGCGGCGGCAAGGGGACCCAGGCAGTGAACCTGAAGGACAACGACTACGTCGATCATCTGTTCGTAGCTTCGACGCATTCGTACATGCTGTTCTTCTCATCCGCTGGGAAGGTCTACCGTCTGAAAGTTTACGAGCTGCCCGAGGCCTCCCGCCACGCGCGCGGCACGGCCATTGTGAACCTGCTGCCGCTCGACAAGGGGGAGACCATCGCCGCCGTCATCGCGACTAAGGATTTTCCGGCCGACGAGTTCCTTATGTTCGCGACCGCCCAGGGCATGGTCAAGAAGACTTCCATGGAACTGTACAACCGCACGCGCAAGGACGGGCTCATCGCCATCAACCTGAAGGGCGATGACAGCCTTATAGCCGTCAAGCGCGTGAGCGAAGGAGACAAGGTGCTTATATGCTCGAGCGCGGGCAAGGCGATCAAGTGGGATGAGTCCGAGGCGCGTCCGATGGGCCGCGACACCATGGGCGTGCGCGGCATCAGCCTCTCGGCGGGTGCTACGGCGCTCGGGCTCGAGATAGCGCATGCCGATTCCGACCTGCTCGTGCTCACGGAGAAGGGCTTCGGCAAGCGCACGCCGGTATCCGACTACCCCGACCAGCATCGGGGCGGGCAGGGAGTGTTCACCATCAATATGACGGCGAAGAAGGGTCTCATCGTCGATACGAAGATCGTGAACGAGGACGATGAGGTCATGATAATGTCCGAAGAGGGCGTTGTCGTCCGCACCGCCGTTTCCGGTATCTCGCAACAGGGTCGTTCGACCCAGGGCGTGCGCATCATGAACGTGGCGGACAAAGACCGCGTCAGCGCCGTGGCCGTGACCAAGAAGGGCAAGAAGACGCGTGCTAAGAAGGCACACGACGAGATGTCCGATATCGACGTTGACGATATTGATGACGATATCGATGTCGAAGAGGGAGCCTCGCCCGAACAAGGGGAGTAGTCGTACCCGGTTGACCTTCGAGGGTGTTTCACATGAAACCCGCGCTCCCACAAGGACGCGGGTTTTTTATGCGCTGTGCGTTTAGTCGGCGAAGTCCTCAGGAGCGATGCTCTCGAGGAACAGGTGGAAATCTTCCAACTCGTCAGGGTCTTCCTCTTGCTGCAAAGAGGGGAGCAGAAGCTGCCCGGCTGTTTCGAGCACGGTTTCCTCTACATAGATGGGCGCGTTCTGACGAATGGCGAGCGATATCGCGTCCGAAGGCCGCGCGTCGAGTTCGATGAACCTTCCGTGCTGGGATATCGTAAGTTTAGCGAAGAACAGATGTCCTTTTACCCGGTCGATGAGCACATGGTCGACTCGGGCGTCGAGGGCCGTCAGGCAATCGAGGAACAGATCGTGGGTCAGGGGCCTGCAGAACCGTGCTTCTTTGAGCGCGACCCTCAGGTTCACAGCTTCCGCTATGCCGACGAGTATCGGCACGACGAGGTCGGAACATTCCCCGCTTTCACTCTCGACGGGTTTGAGCACAATGACGTTCGGCGCCGGTGCGGTCGAGGCTATGAGGGCGAACACGTTGACGGGAACCATGGGAGTCCTTGCTCTACGAGTTTCTGAACACCTTGGTTGCGGTGAGACTTCGATTATAGTTCGTTTTCCGCCTGCAACGCGCTGAGCATACCCTCTGCTTTCAGATGCTCTTCACAGTCTTCATAGTTTCGACAAATAAGAAGCTTCTTTTTTCAAAAGGAGTATAATGACCCTTGACGTGGGGAAGCGATTCGTTTTATATTACTCAAGCGCTTTTTTGCAAGGGCCCGTAGCTCAGTTGGTTAGAGCGCACGCCTGATAAGCGTGAGGTCGCTGGTTCAAATCCATTCGGGCCCACCATTTCTTGCGATAAACGCTCCACCGTGAGCCGAGTTAGCCGGTGGAGCGTTTATTATAAAGAGCCATGGGGAATTAGCTCAGCTGGGAGAGCGCGGGCTTTGCAAGCCTGAGGTCAGGGGTTCGAGCCCCCTATTCTCCACCATAGGATACTCGCATGAACGCCTTCCGAGCCGCGGCTTGGGAGGTGTTCGTGGTTCACGAGGGCCTGAACCTTCTCGAAAGGCAGGGTTAGCGGCGAGAACGTGCGTCTGCGGGCCCCTCGCAGCCATGGTCCGTGGACAAAATCGGGGATTGTGTATAGGCCCGGAAACCCCCTGCGGCGCCTCGAGACGCAGGCGAGTTCGTGAACTGGCCTTTTGCGAGAGGAGCCGCGCGTGCGCCTCGAGGCGTGGCGGGAAGGGGCCCGATTCCCGCCCGAAACCTATACACAAAGCCGATTTCCGTCCACGACCTATGCACAATCCTCGATTTTGTCCATGCGCTTTCGGTCGGCTTAAGCCGCAGGCGTGCATTCTCGCCGCTGACCCCGAAAGGGCTAGCGGCGAGAATGATTCTAGACTAAAAAGATATTTCCAAGGATTCGGGCATGTATCAGCTGCCGAGCTTCGTTTCAGGGGGTTTTTCGTGAAGGGAATTCAGTACCTTTTTCCGAACCGCGCCTTCACGCTGGAAGAGCTGGAACGGTTCATGCGCGAACATTGGGATACAGCCAAGTACAACGGTTTTATTATCGGGAAGCCGACTCGTTTATCTGCTGGCCAAGCGATTGTGCTCCCTGCTACAAGGCGCCATGTAGTCCTGGTTCAACCGAGAACAGCGGGGACCCTTTTCAACAGGCGAAACAAAATAATCCTTTCTGTAACTGAAAACGAGGAAGGGGCTGCTCAGAGTTTGGCCTCCTCCCTTCTGATCGCCGATGGACCGATGAGCGGCATCGTAGGATTAGGAGCAAGCATGTCCGTCGATAAGGAAAGAAGGGGTCCTGCGGAAGAGGTGCTGTTGCACTACACCGTCTACCTTCGCGAGCTTTTGGAGAAAGAGGGCCTCCTGTCGTAAGCGAAAAAACCCCGCAGAAAACGGCGAGGTGTTTCCTGCGGCTTCTTCAACCCGGCGCGTTTATTCTATGGCGATGCGTCTGCCCCGCATCCGTTTTCCCCGCTCGCGCGTACCATACATCAGCGTAATCGACGCGGATCGACACGGAAAGGGGAGGCATGGACAGGGCTGAAGCGCTGCGCGCGCTCGGGTTGGAGCCGGGCGCCTCGGCGGCGGACATCAAGGCCGCCTACCGTGAGATGGCCCAGATCCTGCACCCCGACCGGTTCGCGGCGAACAGCAAGCTGCAGGACCGGGCAACGGAGCAGTTCAAGAACCTGCAGGAGGCTTATGAAGCTCTGACGAGCGGGGATACGTCCTCTACGCGCCCGCGCGCAGGTTCGCCTGCCGCTTCCTCGACTCCTTCCGAGCGCGAGAAGGCCGCCCGATTAGCGGGCCTCGCCGCCGCCCGCGTGCAGCTGGTCAAGCAGAAGGACCTCGCGCTCGACGAACGCCGCAACGGGCTTGCGATGGCGGTCATCGGCGGGCTCGTCGCGCTCGCGGTGCGCGTGCGCTTTCCTGCTCTGCTGGCCATCGCCTCGACCGCGTGCATATGGGGGGTTGTCAAGGCCCTTTCGGCGCACAAGACCGTAACCACCGTAAACGAGCACCTGTCCGAGCTGC
>CAUVMU010000119.1:0-5508 GCA_963552775.1 uncultured Eggerthellaceae bacterium
GCCCGCGTTCGAGCAGCGGCGCAAGAGCTCGCGGCCCCACTTGCTGTCGACGCAGATGACGCGCTTCGCCGGGTAGTCGGACGAGAACAGGCGCGCCTTGGCTTCGAAGTAGGCTTCGAACGTATGGTGGTAGTCGAGGTGGTCCTGCGTGAGGTTCGAGAACGCCGTGACGGAAAACGACGTGTTCCAGGTGCGCAGCAGATCGAGCGCGTGCGAGCTCACCTCCATAGCGACGACGTCGCACCCCGCCGCGCGCCTGTCCGCGAACGTGCGCTGCAGGTCGGGGGATTCGGGCGTGGTGCGGGCGGCCTTGCTCACCGCCCCGTCGATGGACACGCCCACCGTGCCGATGACACCGGGGCGGCGCGCCCAGGCGCGGGCGATGGATTCGACAAGGTAGGTCGTGGTGGTCTTGCCGTTCGTGCCCGTGATCCCCACGAGCGAGAACGAGCGGGAAGGATGGTCGAAGAAGTTCGCGGCGGCGTGCGCCATGGCCTTGCGCGTGTCGGAAACGATGACCTCGCACACATCCGTGGCGTCGGCCAGATACACCTTGCGCTCGGCGACGATGACCTTCGCACCATGATCGATGGCGTCCTGCGCAAAGGAGTGCCCGTCGACGGAAAGGCCCACGATGCAGAAGAATGCATCCCCGGGTTTCACCTGATCGCTGCGGTAGGCGAGACCGCTCACCTCCTCGGAGACGTTCCCGAGAACGGTATGCTCCAAACCGTCGAACAGCTCGGTACAGGTTTTTGCCATAAGACGATGCCTCACTCCGACGTGATGTTGTAGCGGTCTATTGCCGCTGTCATTATATCCTTAAAGATAGGCGTCACGACCCCGTCGCTTGCAACCTCGTTCGCGCCCACAAAACATACCAACCGGCTCGACGAATTGGCTATGAAGCCGGTGAAGCACAGGTTGTACACGCCCTCCCGATAGCCTCCGTTCACCTCGTCGTAAATCTCGGCCGTCGACGTTTTGCCGGCGACGTCGTAGCCCTCGATGGCGGCACGCTTACCCGTGCCGTCCGTCACCACCGTCTGCAGCATGCTCGTCATCTGCGGGATAGCCGCCTTGTTCGCCACCACGTCCTCGGACTCCCACGAAGGGAGCTCGTCGGATTGGATCAGGCGCATGAGGAAGTGGGGCGTGCACTCCGCCCCGTCGTTCACGAGCGCTCCGTAGAAGCGCACCATCTGCAGAGGCGTCACGGATATGCCCTGACCGAAGCTCACGTTGTATCCGGTCACCCGAGACCAGCTGCCGAAATCGAGCAGGTAGCCCAGCTGCTCTCCCGGGTAGTCGACCCCGGTGAGCGAATTGAGGTTGTACGCTTGAATGCGGTCGTAGAGTTCCTGGAAGCCCGCCTTCTCGGTCGCGAGCGATATGCCCACGTTCGACGACTGGTCGATGATCTGGCGCAGCGTGAACGTCGCGTCGCCGCGCTCGTGCGCATCGGAAATGGTATAGCCGTCGGCCGTGATGCTCGCCGGGCAGAACAGCGAATCGTCGGGAGTCATGGTGTTGGTCTCGAGCACGCTCATAGCCGAGACCGTCTTGAAGATGGAACCGGGCTCGAACAGGTACGACACGGCCTTGAGCTGCGTGGCGCCCTCCTTCACCACCGAACGATCGGCCGGGTTGAAGTAGGGCAGCGACGCAGCGGCGTACAGCTCGCCGGTCGCGCCGTCCATGACGACGGCCGTCCCCTCCTCGACGCCCATGCGCTCAAGCCCTTCCTTTAGGCTCGTCTCGAGCGAGGCCTGCAGTTCGATGTCGAGGGCGAGCATGATATCCGAGCCGTCCACGGCCGGAGTCGATTCGTGCACGCCTCCCGGAATGGGCGTCCCATCGGCGCCGACCTCGGCCTCGTAGTAGCCCGCCGTGCCCGAGAGCACGTCGTCGTAGTACAGCTCCAGCCCCGAGATGCCGGCGTAGTACTCTCTTCGGGACTCCTCGTCGACCTCCACGTTGCACGCGCCGATGACCTGACCGCCCACCTTGCCGTAGGGGTATTCGCGCCGTGTGTCGGCTAGGAAGTAGATGCCGGGCAGCCCCAGCTCTTTCAGGCGCGCCGCCACCGCGACGTCGGCTTTGCGCGCGACGAATGAGAACGTCGTGTTCGGTGCCGAAAGCGCACTCACGTAATCGGCCGCCTTCCCGCCGAGTACCGAGGCCACGGCCCCGGCGATGGACTGCGGGTCCCCTATTTCAGCAGGATTGGCGTACACGGTGGTCGCGTCCACGCTCACCGCGAGCACGTTGTGGTTGCGGTCGTAGATGGTCCCGCGCTTCGGCTCGACGGCGAATCCTACGGTGCGCGAGGCCTGAGCCTGGGACGAGTATTCACCCGCCACGATGATATCGAGGTAGACGAGCCTGACGAAGAACAGGGCCGCAATAGCCGCGAACAGCAGGAATACGACGAAAACGCGGTTGGAGCCGCGCGCTACGTAGCGGGTCGGAGCGCTTGCGTTCGCTCGCCCACCGCGATGGACGCGCGGCGTGTAGCCCGTGCGCGCCAACGGTTACTCCTGAGCCTCGACGGCGTTCTTCACGCTTTCCGACAAGGAGAGGGCCCCCTCGGCATCGGTGGCCACGACGTCCTTGTCCAGGACGATGGTCTCGGAGGATTCTGCGGCGACCATACCGAGGTCGGCTGCCGCCGCCTTGAGCGTGGCCGAGTTGGAACGCACGGTCTGCTCAACCTCAAGGTCGTTGCCCTGCGCACGGGCCTCGCTGATGGCGCTCGACGTCGCATCGCTTTGAATCATGGTCGTCACCGTGGCAGAAGCCAGGCTCAGACGGGCGAAGCACACGATGGCGAGCACGACCATAACGACCGCCGCAAGTTTCGCCGCAGTGACGATTGAAGGCGAAAGCGCGTTTTCCTGGGCGGCACGGCCGCCGGGAAGAGCGCGGACGCGCGGGGACGACACGCGCTCGGGCGCGCGTTCGGGAAGATCGTAGACCCGGTACGCCCCCTGGGCGCCTGCCATGTCGATCACCTCGCTTTCCACGGTCGTGCGGCTTCATGCCATCGTTGCTGTGAGACGCAGCTGGCCCCCGCACCTGCGAAGGCCAGCCGAATATCTGTTCTAACGCTTGCGCGCAACGCGTACTTTCGCACTGCGAGCCCGCGGGTTTCGTTCGACCTCCCCTGGTTCGGGAAGACGCGGCTTGCGGGTGACGATATCGAGTATCGGCTGTTTGCCGCACGCGCAGACCGAAAGGCCCGGCGGGCACGTACAGCGGTTCGCGAACGAGGCGAACGTCTCCTTGACGATGCGATCCTCCAGCGAGTGGTACGAGATCGCGACCAGACGCCCTCCTGGATTCAACCAGCGGACTGCGGCATCAAGCCCCGCCTTGAGCACGGTCAGCTCCGAGTTGACCTCTATCCGAAGCGCCTGAAAGGTCCTCTTCGCAGGATGTCCGCCCGTACGGCGCGCCGAGGCCGGAATGGCGGCCTTGATGACGTCTACCAGCTGGGCGCTCGTCTCGAGGGGTGCTGTCGCGCGGCGCTTTACGATGAAGTCCGCGATGCGACTCGCCCACCGCTCGTCCGAGTTCGTGCGAATGATCCGGGTGAGATCTGCTGCGTTGTAGGTGTTGACGATCTCTTCCGCGGTAAGGGTTTGTTTACCCGGATCCATCCGCATATCGAGCGGGCCGTTCTCCTTGAAGGAGAAGCCTCGAGACAGCATATCGATCTGCATGGAGGAAACCCCGAGGTCGAACAGGATGGCGTCGACGCCGGGCACCTCGGCAGAAACGAGGAGGTTGTCCAAATCCCCGAAGTTGCCGCGTAGAAGCTCCAGATGGGGCCTTGAATCCTCGGGAAGCGACTCGAGCTTCTCCCGGGCGACGGCGAGCGCCGTCTCGTCCTGGTCGATGCCGATGAGCATGCCCTGAGGTCCCAAGCGCTTGGCCGCTTCGAGGGAATGCCCTGCGAAGCCGAGTGTTGCGTCCACGAACGTGTGCTGCGGTTCGAGTTCCAGATATTCGAGGCACTCGGCAAGCAGGACCGGTATATGCCGATATTCGTTTGTCATTGCGCGCACCTTAACGTCTAGCTGAACAGGAGACCGAGGTCGATCTCGGCGCTCATCTCGTCGTAGCGCGCAGCATCCCACACTTCGAAGTAACCCGTGTTCCCCACGATGACCACATCTTTGTCGACGCCTACCTCCGCGCGCTGGTCGGCCGGAAGCGCGATGCGCCCTGCCGCGTCGACCTGCACGTCGAATGCGCGGGACTTCAGAACCGTCCTCAAGCGGCTATGCTGCTTGTTCGAAGCAACGTATCCGCCGAACTTGTCTTCGAACAGCTGGGAAACCCAGGCGTTGAAGGAGGGCGTTTCGAAGACGTAGATGCACTCGTCGTCGAGGCTGCGTGTTACCACGAGCTCGCTCGACAGAGCCTTGCGGAATTTCGCGGGAAGGGACATGCGGCCCTTCGCATCGATTTTGAAGCGGTATTCGCCGTTGAGGTCAACGGTATTGAGCGCTTCATCCATAATCTTCCGCGTCTTCCCATAGAGGTCCTATCGATGCGCTCCATATTACCCCACTTTCTCCCACTTCGCAACACAATACGACATTTTAGCGGATAGTTTAAGGGGATACCCCCCACTTTCGGCATCTGAAGCACCGTACAAGAGGCGCGCGGGCACGAGCGAAAACGGAAGGAATGCGCAAGATGTAGGGCCGTCGCACGAGCAGCTCCACTACATGCGGACGCAGGTTTTTTGCATGCAGGAAACAGGAGTTCGTGCGCAGAGACGAGGCAAGGCGAGGATGCTGCGGGCGGAAAGCCCACATTCTCGCCACATCTGCGGAAAGCGCGGTTACGGCGCGGTGGGCACGGCAGCGGAGGCCCGCGCGGTGCGAGCGGGGGCGAGGGCGGTCCGCGCGGTGCGAGCGGGCAACAGGATAGTTCGCAGTAGGCGCGGACGACCGTACGGCCGTCCTCGAGCACGGCGCAGCCTTCTCCGCACATGCAGGCTGGTCAAAAATCGGGATTGTGTATAGGTGCTGGCCAAAAATCGGGATTGTGTATAGGTCCGAAAATCCCGCTGCGGCGCCTCAAAACGCAGGCGAGCCCGTGAACTGGTCTTTTGCGAGGAGGACCGTGCGAGCGTATCGCGGCGAGGCGGGAAGGGGCGGAAACGGAGCCGATTTCCGCCCGAAACCTATACACAATCCCGATTTTCGTCCACGGCCTATACACAATCCCGATTTTTGTCCATGAGCAATTCATCATCGAATCTCGACGCCCCACAACGCTGCGGCAGAGATCGACGAAACCCCTTGCGCGCAAGGGGCGCCGGCCTTCCCGAATACGATTGCGACTGGCCGCGCGCGAAACCCCTTGCGCGCAAGGGGCGCCAGAAGCCTGCTATCGGGCGGCGAGAAACCCTAGGCGCGCGGATGCGCTCCCAGGTATTCCTCGCGCATGTGCGCGCGGCTCACATGCGTGTACACTTGCGTCGTCGCGATG
>CAUVMU010000120.1:0-5485 GCA_963552775.1 uncultured Eggerthellaceae bacterium
GTACCTTGGCCAGCATCAGCATGTAGATGATGCCGTTGGGAATCGCCGCGAACGCTGGGTAGAACGGGTTCGTGATGGGGGACAAACCGCAGACGATTCCTATCACCATGCAGACGACCGCCGCAGCAGCGCCGAGAACGCCGACAAGGACGAGGTCTTTCACCGACAGCCTATCGACCGTCTTTTCAATCTGACTCATAGCTGGTCTCCTTGATTCGCTCGAACCATTCGACCTCTATTTGATTGTTTCCCGTGGATTACATCAACCGAAAACGGTTCAGATTCAACCCGAATTCGGTATTCCGCCAATCGGCGCCGGGTCAGATGCTGCTCGGGGAAACACCGTAGCGCTCTTTGAAGGCCTGCGAAAAATGGCTCGGGTTCGCGTAGCCCACGGTTGCCGCAGCCTGCGCTACGCCCATCCCTTCGATCTCGATAAGCGCACGAGCCCATTCGAGCCTGCACGATATCACATACGCATGGATAGTAATGCCGTAGACCTGCTTGAAAACGCGGGAGAGTTTCGACTCGCTCAGGCACGCCATCCGGGCCAGCTCGGAGTATGTCGGCGGATCGATCAGCCTAGAATCGAGGATGAGCTTTGCCTGCTCGATAGCCTCGCAGTCCGATTTGGAGATGCCGCAGCTCTTCCGATGGCTGCCCGAATCAAGCATGGCAACGACCGAGGCCAGCAATTCGAGGAGCTTCCCCTCGGCGTACAGCCTGCCAGCGCAGCCTACGAAGGCGTTGCGCCGCAAGGAAGCCAGCGAGGCCTTCATAGCAGGGGTCATGGGCGCTTCGAAGCCATCGGCAGCGCTCAGGACAGAACCGACATCATCGTCCGAACCGCCCCGGTTGAGCATATCCAAGGGAATGCTCAGGCTGACGAAATCGTATTCCAGGTTTCGGAGGTAGCAGATGCTGTGAGGCCCCCTGCTTTTGGACTGGATGAAAAGGGAGTCGGTACCAACCGAGTTGGCAGCTCGATTGCTGCCAGGGCAGCCGGGGGTCCATTCAACCCCGGCTCCGATGCAGAACCCCACGTTGACCAGGTGAGAGGGTCCTTCATCAGAGAATCCCACATCCCTCGAGAACAGCATGCGATGCTCGCACGCGGCAATGGGGCCTGAGGTTCCAAGCGAGCAGATACGGCCGGCACCGATACCCTGCGGTATAGAAAAGTCGATCAAACTGCCCGAGACCGCGTCTCGATGAGCCGCGTATATCGTGCCGCAGTCCTCGAAGAACTGCGGCGACGTCCGTTCGTCATACACGTGTTGCCGGGTCATGCTTTCGCCTGTGAAGTTAGTAATAGCTGACTGCCTCTTTCCATTGTATCACAGCGCCCTTTACGATCTCGACCCTCCCGAACCGCAGGGACGGCGCAAACGCACGAGCGCTCGACGTCTGGTCCCGAAAAGCGGCGAGCGGAGGTTTTGCGGGTGTCGTTCACGGGCGGCGAGGCGTTTTTCGGGCCTATATGACAGGCAGGATGGAAGCTCATATGGGGCCGCAGGGAAATCGTCGGTGCGATTCATCGAAGCAGGCAATCGCGCGCCGACCAGAACCGCGTCCCCTTGACCGTATGGGACGTGTCCGAGCGCATAACGACCGAACGGCCATTCCCGGGAATCCCCAGCTCATCGCCGATGCTGTCAAGATGCCTTGCGTACTCTGGCTTCAACGACGCTATCGGAAACCATCGGGCATTGTCCAGGACGAAAGGTGCGAAGCTCCGCTCTATCAACTGAGCCCCCTGTCCATAATTGCAAAGTCTGGTTGACCATAATTGCAAAGTCAATCGAAGCAATCGATGTTCGGATAGCGCATATATTGCAATTGAGCAATTGAGCGCACAATTAGAAGGGCCCGGGTTTGGGGGTGAGCTTGGTCGACAGTCTGGGCGCTCGTTGTGCTCTCACAGAAGGGTCGAATCGAGGCGGTCGCTGAATTGCCTGTCGATAGTGCCTTTTAAACGCGCTTCGCGATTTCCTTGCCGATGAGGTGGGGGATCCCGACCACCAAAGCGTTGCCCATGCAGAAAGCCCTGCGGCCGTCGCTCATACCCACGTTCGTCCATCCCTTCGGGAAGCCCTGCAGCTGGTCGAGCTCATCGGGGACAAGACGGCGATACCGTCCGTCGATCTCCACAAGATGTTTGAAGCGCGACGCCCCGGACCCGCCTTCGCCGGTGAGGATCGTCCGCGACGGATTGGTGAGCAAGTCGGGAAAGGCCATCGCCCCCTCGGAGTAATGGTACTTGAACCCGGTTTGCTTGTCGACGCGCTCCTCGCTCTTCGAGCCTTTCAGATAGCGCCATTTCTCCAATTTATCGGCCGAAACGTAGAACTCTTCGGAGACTTCGGAATCAGGAACGATGACGTCCCCGAGAACCCTGCGCTCCCCGCGATAGCTTTCGACAACGTCGCAGGTCGCAACATGGAAGCCCTCCATACAGCCAGCCGTTCCGAAGGGCGATCTCCCCTTGCCCCCAACATTGAACGACTGCGTGGCAACATAGGGATCCGACGGAAGATCGATGTGGGAGTGCGACTCGGGTCCGACGATGGGCAGGGCGGACGAGAGCACCCCGTTTTCTATCCTCTCCTCCAAACTCCACTTTTCCGAAGAGGACTCGGCGTAGATGTACACGCGCTTGCGGCGTTGCGGAAAACCGTATTCAGCGCTGTTGACGACGCGCCATTCGACCGAATAGCCCAAATCGGCAAAACAGGCGAGCATGATCGCGAAATCGCGGCCACGCTGGGAGACGGGGCTCTTGAGCAGCCGATCGACGTTTTCGAGCAGAACGTAGCGCGGCTTCTTGAGACGAAGAAACCGATAGATATCCCACCACAGCACGCCCTTCCTGCCCTCGATGCCGCCGGCCTGCGAGAGCGGCTTCGCAACCGAATAGTCCTGGCAGGGAAAGCCGCCGACGACCATATCGATATCAGGAATGCCTATCTCGTTCTGCTCGTAGGCATCGAGCACTCTGTTGATATCCTCGTTGACGCAGCTTTCCTTGCCGAAACGCGCTTCGTAACAGCGCCATGCGAATTGCTTGGAATCGCTTCCGGGAGGCTCCCACTGGTTCGCCCAAACCGTTTTGTACGGTCCGGCGGCGGGCATGTTGAGCTTCGGGCTTGCAGGATTGCTGTACCCTTCTAAGCCAAGACGAAATCCCCCGACGCCGGCGAATAGCTCGGCGACCCTGATGGTTCTCATGGCACGTTTCTCCTATCGCTGCTGTGCCCTGTATGTGGGTAAGCATTGTATACGACATACCCGAAAATATTAAGATTCCAGCGGGCAAGGACAAGATCTTCCCAAAGCAGGCGTCGGCTAACGCTCCATGATTCTTGCGATTTCCTCTTTAAGGTATTGGGCATTGAGCCAGAAACACTTTTTAACCACTCGGTCGCCCTGCGGCGTAGGAAGCGTGTCCCTACTGTCGCGCCCGTGAGGGCGAACGTGGCAACAGCGGTTCTCGCTCGATTTAACCGAATCCTGAGCACGTTCGCGCGCAACGCGCGACCTCATCTCCTCGTAGCACCGTTTGGCCTCCTCGACGTCCTCATCGGGCATCTGCCAGAAAGCGACATCCGCAAGGCGATACTCTCCTGCCTCATCCTCGCGGTAGATGACGAACAGGTACTTCTTTTCCATGTAGCTCGCGAAATCGCTTTCCTCGTAAGGAGTCTCAACGAGCTCGAAATAATCGAAGCACGGGAACGACATGGACTCCTTCGGCGTGCCGTTGCGTTTGACGCGTATGGTTTTGGGCACGATGCCCGCTTTCTCGAACTCCTCGATCTTCGCATCGTCCGCAACGCCGAGGATGCGTCGGGTTACAAGCGCGCATAGGTTTTTGGGTTTTGGACGCCCCGCCCTGACGTATCCGAAGCGCTCTCCGAGGCTCGCTTCCGTAAGACCGATGTACGGCGCGAAGCGACTCCTCACAAGCTCGATGAGGCTCATGCGGGACTCGCCCTCGCCGCGCTCGATTCCCTGCATGTTCTCGATAAGGCGGTTCGACATGGCGGTCATGAAGGACGCTTTGAGCGCCCATGCGCGCGGCTTTGCCTCAATATCTGAATACGGTTGCTTCCGTCTCACGGTCGAGTCCGCCGCCTTCGTACACGCCTCAAGGTAGAGCGTGTCCGAACCTGAAATCTCATGGGCGCGCCCGTCGCGCACCTTGGCGACCACGGTATTCCAATCGGCTTTTATCTGCGTTAAATCGCCCTCCGGCAAATCGCTGAGGCTTAGCATTTCAACCAGTTCTATCCGATAATCTAGCGGGTCGGCATCCGGTTCCCAAAGATATGAAATCAGAAGAACGTCCTCGGCCTTCTCAAAGAGATGGCTCGTTTCGAACGTTTCGTGAACGACTTCCATGTAGTCGATTATGCCGATAACGAGACGTTCCTTCGATACGAGCTTGCCGTATTTGCTGCGCTTGAGCGGAGTCGTTTTGAGCTCGACACCCGCTTCTTTGAAATCGGGAGATGAGTAGCTATTGTTGTCGATTTTGAAGTAATAGTGCTCCACGGCGCTTCCGAACGATCCTTTGTTACGCCGGATGTCGGCGATTCGGCCGACATCCGCTTGCGCGCGCAGGGTCGAGTACCGCAGGCCCATGGCGTAATGAAGGATGGATTCCTTGTCGCTTTTGTCGTAGGGCAACAGCCTGTCTTCAGCGGTCACAAGCGCTCCTTTCACAGCCCGTCATGGCATGCGCAATCGCCTGGATAATCCGATTCGGATTCGAATTATACTCTGCAACCGCTCCCGAAACAGCACTCGCCGACCCGCGAGCGTCCCGAGCCCCTGCCGCGCCGCCGCGTGCCCTACTCGACTGCGCCGACCGCCTCGACGGCCTCCGCCGCGGAGACATCGCTACGATTGAACAGCTCCTTGAAGTCGGTCGCCGCAGCGATGGCGCCGGCGATGATGACGAGTGCGCACACCACGCCGCGCGCATCGGGCATAACGCCGAGCAACAGCATAGAGAAGGGGATGGCCCATGCCGAGTAGGTGATGTTGAGCGCCATGGACTTGGCCGCGCCGATGCGGTCGATGGCCTTGTAGTAAAACAGGTACGAGATGGTGCCGATAATCGCCGCACCGACGATGACGGGCATCGCGCCGGAAGCGGCCGCCGAAAGGGCAGGCATCCAGCCGCCGAGCAGCGGCAGGATAATGAGCGCGTAGGCAACGGCCGAGGTGGTCTGACGAATCTGCAGCGCGTTCTCGTCGTCGACGTTGGCGTTGTGCAGGCTCCAGTCGATGATAACCGCCTCGGTGCCCCATCCGAACACCGTGATGAGCGACCCGATGATGCCCACGGTCCAGTCGCCGGGCACGCCGTCGACCGGCGTCCAGCCGAGCACCGCCACGCCGCACAAGCAGGCGAACAGCCCGAGCCACTGGTAGCCCTTCATCTTCTGTTTCAGGAAGATATGCGAGAGCAAGGCGCCGT
>CAUVMU010000121.1:0-5465 GCA_963552775.1 uncultured Eggerthellaceae bacterium
TCTCGCTTTCAAGCGTCGCCCTTCTCCCTCTGGTCCTTACCGATACGCCGCTTATTGCGGTATACGCCATAGCCAGCAGCGCTGTAGTTCTCATCGACATGGTGACTTGGATTATCGTGCTAGCGTTCGCACGCATCAGAAACGCATGCGCCATAGCAACCATCGCAGTTGTGCGGATGGGCGCGACCCTCGGAACATGCGCTGGGTTCTTCGCCAACAGATTGATTTGGGAACCTCTCTCTTCCTCGGAAGCTTCCCTTGTCATCACCACGGCGCTCCTCGCCCTCACCCTCGCCCTTGTCTATCTGACCGCATTCACCGAAAACGATGCCGACGGAATAGCCCGCCTTTACCCCTCGAAACGACGTGAACGCTTCAGATCGAAATGCCAGCAAGTAGCCGATCGATTCGGTCTCTCGGAACGCGAGCTTGAAGTAATGACGCTACTTGGGCGGGGAAACAACGCCGAACATATCGCAAGTACGCTTTTCATCTCCTACAACACCGTCACTACGCATCGCAAGCATATCTATCAGAAGCTCGACATACATTCCCAACAAGATCTCATCACGCTTCTCGATGCAACAGAAAGCGGTGCGCAGAACACCGCAGTTTCACAGACCGAAAATCCGAAATCCCTGTAGCGGCATCACCGATCACGCTCACGGCCATCTGGCACCCGCACACCGGCCGTTGCGCAGCCGCACGCGGCGCATAGCCGCACGCGACCGCACGCAGCCTCCCCCGCCCTTAGCGCTCGTAGATCTGCTCGATGCCGATAAGCGACTTCATGGACTTCAACACCGAGTGGGGCTCGGTCAAGCCGCGCTCGGCGGGGGCCATCTCGTAGCGTTCGACCGCGCCCGACAGCAGGTCGACCGCGAACACCTCGTCGGAGAGCGTGAGCGCGCCTTCGCGGCAGATGTCCTCGCAGCAGCGGCACTTCACGCAGTCGCCTGGGAAATGCTCGATTCCCATGGTCCCGTCCGCGTCGTCGAACTTCGCAATGGCACCGGTCGGGCAGAACGTCGCGCACATACGGCACGACGAGCAGAGCGTCGGATCGATGATCACATGCCCCCACAGTCGTGTCTCGATCAGCTCGTCACGCGGTTCTCCCAGCTCCGCAAGCGCATTGAGCAGCCGCTCGCGACGATCCGGAATGAAATGCGGGAGCGTCCCGTCAGCCATGACCTTCAGATACTTCGGCGGTTCGGACCGCTTCGCATCGAGTTGCTGCTCGACCGCGTACGATGCCGTGACCTTGGCAACATCCGCAGCCTCGTCTTTCATCGACGCGAAGAATCTCCGGCGTGCGGCATCGTAGCCCGCCTCATCGCCCTTGCGCGCGGCATTCGGGAACTTACGGGAAACGCCCACCGGAATCGGGAGATTCCACGTATCGAGCAACGTGGCGGCCGTCTTCGTCGTCAGTTCGGCCGTCTCGATACCCGTGCGCTCGGGACACTCCTCGCAAACCCCCCGTACGAGCGTGATGCGCGCGGCCCCTGCAAGCGCCAGTTCAACGAGCAGGCTCTCTTCAACGCGTCCCAGACAGCGCACCGAAACCACCTTCTCGGGGTCGAACAGTCCTCGGACCGCCTCGAGCACCCGCTCGCACGCAATGATCGACTCACCGTCCGTCGCCTCGAGCGCGCGCAGGCACGTTTGGAGCAACTCGGCATCGTTGGGACGATGCGCCTCGAGCGCGCAGGTCGGGCACACGGTCGCGCACGTGCCGCACCCGATGCACTTCTCGGGCGCGATGAGCAGTTCGTTGTCCCCGTACGAAATGCATCCCGACGTGCAGGCCTCGGCGCACCGCGCGCACGTTGCGTTGCGATTGCGCACGCGCACGCATCGATGCTGGTGAACCGTTATATCCCGGCTCTCCAGCTTTTCGAAGAGCCCGATCACATTGCTCATGTGCGGCATGCGACCATCTACCTTTCTCGTCTCCCCACCGAGGCGCAGCGCCTCTCTCGGAGCCTGATTCAGAGTCTGCCCGCCACCCGCAGGCAGGCTCTGAAGAAACCTATTCCGCGAACGCGCCTGCGGCTGCGTCGAACGAGCGCACGGTTCCGTCGGCGTACTCGATGCCCCAAACCGCAGTATCGGGGTCGAAGCTCGCAACCGTCAGTGCGGGACGGCCCTGGGCACCTATCGCAGCCTCCGCAGTCTCTGCGGCCTCCGGCGCACGCACCTCGTCAGCTGCTTCCGCAGCCGCTTCGGGTTGCCCCTCCACTGCGGCGGCCTGCGCTTCCGATTCCACATCCGCTTCGGCGGCTGCAGCCAAAGCCGCAGCTTTCTGTGCCTCGTAGCTTTCGCGCGAGGGAATGCGCACGCACGCGACACCCTCGCCAAGTGAGCCGACCGCCATAAGTGCGCGCACCTGCTCGATCCATCCGATCGCCTCGTCGTCGACGGAGCTGTCCGCCCTCGTCTTCAGCACGATGGTGGCGTTGTCCCCGAAGCGCACCTCGACCCACGTGTACGGCAGAGGCGCAACGCCCTGCTCCACATACTGGTCGTTCGCCGCTTTGATGGTGGACGACACCTTGTAGAACATGTTGTGCAACCACTTCGGCATGACCTCGGTCCACAGCGCGTCGGCCTCGGAATCGTTCTTGTCCCAGTACGGCTGATGGAGCTTCACGTCGAAACGGATGGTGTTCTCGGCGTCATCGGCCGCAGGCGCGTGCGACGCCACGATGGAAGGGGCCACGTAGGAATACGTACGCTTTATCTCGGCAACGAGGTCCTTGCTGTACAGACGCTCGTCCACATCGACGTTGAGAATCAAAGAGGGGCGAATCATGGACATGCTGCATTCCTTTCAAACAAAATCGATCGATCGCGCAACCGAAACGATGCGCGCTTACTCCAAACCGAGGTACTGCTCCCCCGACACGGTCGAAGGCGTCGCGTCGCCCGCTTCATCGAGAAAGCACGATCGGGCCAGCTGCGCGACCACCCGGCCGCGCTCGGTGCGCGTGCGCCGCACATCGATGCCGTAGCGCTCGGCGAGCTCGACGTCGGCGCGCTGCACCGATGAGAGAATCAACCGAACGCGCGCTTTACCCGCCGCGCTGTAGAACATACGGCGCTGCGCCGCAAGCCGGCGAAGGGCGCGCTCGCGCACCGCATCGTCGGCTCGCGGCCCGCGCTCAGCATGCGAGCCTGCGGGAACAAGGCCGTCGACCAAGCCCGTCATGATCACGAACTGCGGGTTCAAGCCCTGCAGACGCTGAAGGGTGCCGATACGCACCCGATGCGGGTTCGGGTCGAAGAACGGCATCGCCATGCGGCGATGAGCCCGCGCGAGCAGCATCCGAGCGTCCTCATCGCCCGAAAGCGGCTCGAGCAGGGCCGAGAAACCCGCATCGTAGCCGCCGACCACGGCCTTCGCGAGCGAGAACCCGCGCTTGCCGTGCAGAGACTCCGCGAGCTGCGCGCCCGCATCGAAGCGCTCGCGCAACTGCGAGGCGCCCTCGAACGGCTCTGCGGGAGCATCTCCCAAACGCGAGAGCGCCTCGACCAGGGAAATCGAGCGTTCATGCGCCCACGACTCCAGACGTGCCCACTCCTCGGCGCGGACCCGACGATGCCCCAGGCCGCACCAGAGGCGCCACGCCACCGCGTCATCGGAATCGGCCGCAAGCGCCAGACGCGCATAGGGCACGATGAGACCGGCACGCTCCAGAGTACGCGGGTCTCCCCGCACCGGGTCGCCGTCGAGTGCGACCGAGGTTTTTACGCGGTACCGCTTGAGCAGCGCATCGATACGCTCGGCCCACATGCGATTGGGAACGGCCACGTACACCTCGCTCGCATCGCGGTCGCGATCCTCGTCGAGCAGCGAGCGCACGATGGAAACGACACCTGCGAACTCGTCCGTAGGTTCGCGCCACTTGATCGCGACAAGCGATTCGTCCTCTGCACCGGCATTGTCGAGCGCCCGGCCCTCCTCAGGTCGCAGCATCATACCCTGCTGGCGGCAGAGCGCTGCCCCGAACGCCGCGATGCGCGGCGGCAGCCCCGTGGAATCCGTAAGCTCGAAGGAATCCGCCTCGGGGAAACGCTCCTCGAAGCTGAGGAACCCCGCCGCCGACGGATACGGGTCGAAGCCCGCCTGCGCCTCGTCCTCATCCCCCGTGACGTACAAACGCCCGCCGCACAGAAGCTCGCAGACACGCTGGGAACCGGCCGAAAGGTTCTGGAAATCGTCTACGAGCACGACATCGTAAGCTTTGCGCGAGGAACCGCCCGCATCGGATGCGAGGAATTCGGCAGCGCACGGGGCAATCTCTTCGCGCAGCAGCGCGTCGAGGGTTTTCAAGTGCGCCGTGAGGGCTTCAAACAATTCGGCATCCCCCTCCCGAAGGTCCCAGGATTCGCGGGGCTTGAGCGCGCAGCGCTGCGAGAGCAGGCGCGTAAGGCCGCCGCGCAGGGTGCGCGGATCGGGGAAGACCAGCTTCAGGTCCTCGAGCAGCATGGTGCGCTCGGCTTCGAACAGAACGCGCGGGCAGCGACTTGTGAACGCACGGGCGGCGGGCGCGCCGAGCACGCGCAGCGCCTCCTCGAACGGCGTGGTCACCCGCACCGCATGCGCCTCGGGAACGAACGCGAGCAGGCGCGAGCGCACGGCGGCAACCGCGTCGAACGTGAGAACGACCATGCAGATTCGAGCGGGGTCGACGCCCGCTTCGACAAGACGTGCAGCTGAGCGCACGAGAAATTCCGTTTTACCCGAACCCGCAGGCCCGGTTACCTTCACTGCGTCGGCTTTGCTGGCCAGCGCGCGGCTCAGTACGAGCGCCGAGGGGTCATCATCGGATTCGTTCCGCTTCTGACCTGTATCGATAGGCGCAATCGAACTATCACCCATGGGAGATACCTCGTCTCTTCGAAAACCGTGGACCCGGCAATCCCCCAACCCCTTCTCGGCAGTATACCCCACTCGCCGCGTGCGCACACGACTTTTTTACGCGCTGGGTTCGAAGCGCTGGGTTCGGCGAGCCGGGTCCTGCACGCTGGGTTCTGCACGCTGGGTTCTGCGAGCCGGGTTCTGCGAGCCGGGTTCGGCGCACCCTCGCGCCCGCAGGAAAGCGTTACGCGGGAGCGCGTCGGCAAAGCGGCAAAGCGGCAAGCCGGAAGCGGCCGGAAACGAAAGCATATTGGTTTTGTTAAGCTATGCTGGGCGAAAGTGAATTGGGGAAAAGGAGCCGCTATGGCGTGGCATTCTCTCACCTACGAAGAACGCGCCTGGGAGCGCGACATTCTCAGCCACATGGGGAACGCGCGACGCAGCGTATTCTACAGGCCCACGAATTGCCTGACGCGCTCGAGACCATTTCGCAAACCGAAACCTCCGCTGCGTCGCGCTAGCGCTCCGATTCCCGCTTCGCACCACCCGCATCCTTCAATGATGCAGGTAGCTGCTCGCAGGCACAGCATCCTCATGG
>CAUVMU010000122.1:0-5440 GCA_963552775.1 uncultured Eggerthellaceae bacterium
GAGAAAATAGCGGTCGTGCGTCACCGCGAGCACAGCGCCGGGATAGGTGTGCAGAAACTGCTCGAGCCACAGAACCGATTCGGCATCGAGGTGGTTCGTCGGCTCGTCGAGCAGCAGCAGATCGGGCGCTTCGAGCAGCAGGCGGCACAAGGCCACGCGACGACGCTCGCCGCCCGAAAGAACGTTCACGGGCATGTCGGAATCGGGGCACTGCAGCGCATCCATGGCTTGGGACAGGCGGCTGTCGAGGTCCCAGCCGTCAGCGGCGTCTATCTCGGTCTGCAGCTTGCCCATCTCGTCCATGAGCGCATCGAAGTCGGCATCGGGCTCGGCCATCTCCATGCCGATAGCGTTGAAGCGCTCGACCTTGGCGTAGATGTCGCCGAACGCGAGCCGCACGTTCTCGATCACGGTCTTGCCCTCGGCCAACGGCGGCTCCTGCTGCAGAATGCCCACGGTGTAGCCGGGCGTCAGGCGCGCCTCGCCGTTGGAGACCTCCTCGAGGCCGGCCATGATTTTGAGCAGCGTGGATTTGCCCATGCCGTTCGGCCCCACCACGCCGATTTTGGCGCCCGGATAAAAGCTCAACGTCACGTCGTCGAGGATGACCTTGTCGCCGTGCGCCTTGCGTGCCCGGTACATTTGATAGATGAACTCTGCCATGATGCCTTCCTGGATTCCGGTCGGAGTAGATGCCTCCATTGTCCCATAGAAGCCGCACGGAGGCACCGTGCGCGCTCAATAGGCAGGGTATCTGCAGAAGAGGTAGGGGCACGGCAATCGCTTAGCGCGCACCCGCTGATAGCCCCGTCCCTCGACGCGCGGGCCAGGGCCCGTCGCCGGTGACGACCACGTCCCACCCTTCAGCCCCGTCCCTCGACGCGCGGGCCAGGGGCGTATCGCGCACGATAAGATTTTCATTCGTCCCCCAACGCCCAGCCAAGGCGGGCGCACGCCGAACGAGCGGTACCGTTCGAAGGCGAAGGAGCAGGTAAACGACATCCATCAAGGTTGAACCCGCCGAAAATCAAACCGCCGGTATGAGGATGCGGAAAGGCGTGCCCGTAGAATAGTGCGCCGTGCGCAACGTGGCAGCGCGCCGTGCGCAGTCGCCGCCCGGCGAGAAGACGCCGCGCCGGCTTTGGGGAGGAAAGGGGACGTATGTCCGAAATGACCGCCGCTCAGATAAAGAGCAAGCGCATGCTGTTCTTGGCATGCTCGACGATCGCCCTGCTGTTCTTGGGCCTCATCTACGCGTTCTCCATGTTCGCAACACCCATGTGCAAGGCGTTCGGCCTCGAGAAATCCGCCGTGGGCCTCACGTTCAACATCATGATGATCATGTTCTGCATCGGAGCGGTCGCGGGATCGCAGATCGAGCGCAAACTCGGGGTCCGCACCACCATCATCATCGCAGCCCTCCTGTTCTTCCTCGGTTTCGCGGGAACGGGCCTGTTCGCGAACGGCAACATCGCCGTCGTCTACCTGTTCTACGGCGTACTCGGTGGAGCAGGCGTGGGCATCGGCTACAACTCCATCATCGCGACGACCAACGTATGGTTCCCCGACAAGGTCGGTTTCTCCTCGGGCGTGCTCATGATGGGCTTCGGCTTGGGATCGTTGGTTCTCGGCACTCTTTCGGTCAACCTGATTCCTACGTTCGGCCTGAGCAGCGTGCTCGTGGGCATCGGAGTCGCTACGGCCGTGGTCGTGTTCACCCTAAGCCTCGTCCTCACGCGACCGCCCGCGAATATCGTCGAGGTTATGGTGCCCGGCAGGGCAGCGGGCGCTGGGAGCGACCCGGCCGACGACGACAGAATCCTGAAGACCCCGACGTTCTACGTGTACTGGGTATGGGCCGTCATCGTCATCGCCATCGGGCTCGCGACCATCGGCAACGCCTCATCTGACGCGCAGATGGTCGGCGTCGACGCCGGATTCGCCACCCTGCTCGTAGGCCTCGTCTCCACCTGCAACGGTCTTGCGCGCGTGGTCATCGGCACCATCTACGATAAGACCAACGTGAAGATCACCATGTTCGTGGACGGCCTCGTTTCGGTTGCGGCGACCGCGTTCATCGTTGCCGGATTCATGACGAGCACGCCCGTCTTGTACATCATCGGAGCTTTCTGCTGCGGTTTCTGCTACGGAGGCGTACCGGTCGTGGCCTCGGCGTTCGCCCGTCAACGTTTCGGCGCCAAATCCTATCCGCTCAACCTCTCCATCGTCAACGTCGCCATCGTAATCGGATCGCTGCTGAACATCGTCGTCCAAGCCGCCGTCGGCGGAAGCGACCATCGCTTGGCCGTGTTCGTGGTCATGGCGGTCCTGTCGGTCGTGGCGACCGTCAACGTACTCCCGTTCTCGAAGATGTGGGACCGCGACATCAAGAGGCTCGAGGAGAAGCGTGCTGCGATTTCGGGCTAGGGTCCTCAAAACCGAAAACCTCTCGAACGCCGATTGAACGCATCCCGCGGGACCGATGGTTCTCGATTCCGCGGGATATGCGATTTCAAGCTGGCCCCGCACCGCCCTGTCCGGCCCAATCGAGCCAAAGAAGCGCGTCGGGAGGGAGACCGCGCTTCCCCGACCCGCGAACACCGCCCGAATCGAGGAGGTACAGCGAGTCCGCCGAACGCATGGGGAGCGATTCGGCGCGACCCGAATCGGCCTTACTCGCTTCCGGCTGAAGCGGCGGCTCGTTCGGCGATCTTCTTGTTCATGCTCGCCACGTCGTCGTCCTTGATCTTGAACAGAAACACGAACGGGACAAGCGACACGGCCAACAGCCCTATGGGCAGCAGGAAGTACATTTGATTGATACCCGCCTGAGCTGCGGCATCGAAGACCGTCGCACTCGCGTCGTATGCGACGAACGCGAGAAACGCCGGGAGTATCATGGCACGCAGCGTCACGCCGAGCTTGACGGCCACGGTCATAATCGACATGGTCACGCCGATGGTGCCCTCGCCGCTCTTCCAGTGACTCCATGTAGCGCACATCGAATACAAGTTCGCGGACAGGCCGTATGCAAAGCCGAAGAGCACCTGGGAAACGAACAGCAAAACGTTCAACAACAGGTAATCCGGATGAAGGAGATACGCGACGACCCAAATCATAAGCCAGCCGACGACGCCGATAAGCGTTGCGTTCTTCGTCCCGACGACCTGCGCGACGCGGGACGCAACGAACGAACCCGCGAAACAGCCGAGGTAGAACATCATGAGAATGGTGCCGGAAGCCGCAGGGTCGCCCAAGCAGACCTTCGCGTAGTACGCGGTTCCCGCCGCCACGGTGTAGTAAGCGATAAGACGCAGGATGTCATGGAGAACAACGCCGACAAGATTCGGGTTCGTCACGATATTTTTGCCCATAGCGGCAAACGAGAGCTTCTTTCCTTCGGATTTGCTCTCAGTGTCGTACCCTTTGGTAGCCCAATGACTGATGGCCATCGTCGCAATGTAGCACAGCGAAACGATCGCCGCGCAAATCGTATAGGCTCCGACCCCGCTCACGATAGCAGCAAGCGATGCAGTAACCCAGGGCACCAGCTTCGACGCGGCTACGCGGCCAAGCGCCGCGCCGGCACCGAGACGGCCTGAAAGAAAAGCGCGCTCGCCAGGGTCGTCGGTCAGCACATTGGTCATGCTGCGAACGCTTGCATACGTGATGTTCCAACAAAAATGGCTGATGATATATGCGAGTCCGATGATAAGACCCGCCGTCACATCGCCGCCGATTCGAGTGAACGACAGGATGAAGAACACCATGGCCACCGTAGGGGCGACAATCAACCAAGGTCGGTACTTGCCTTGCTTGAAATGGAACTTGTCGATAACCACCCCGGCCATCAGCGCGGAAACCGTATCGACCGCCGATGACCCCGCTGCAATAACGCCCGAGATAGCAAGCGGCAGTTGCGCCACATCGGTTAGAAAGAAAATGAAGAAAGCGGTCTCGAGCGTGGCGGTTATGGAGAATCCTATTTCCGATATCCCCCACACTCCCTTTATTTTCGCGTTGATTCTGTTCATTCCATTCCCTTTCCCTCTCGGAGGAACGCCTCGACCCAAAGCAAGCCCCCGCTTCAACCGCACGAACCACATCGATACAAGTCTACGGGCGGAATCGAAAGAGCGTCAGTGGGCGAAGTAACCACGGTTGAGGGCGCGCTCTTGTGCAAGGCGCGCATGCAGACAAGAAAAGAACGGTTTGTTTATGCAGATTGCATAGGCGAGAGGGCTAAGGCTTTTGCCTGCATCTCTAGGATTTCCCGCGAATCGACGATAAGATTTGCTTAAGATTCGTATCGTTCTATTGGCGAGGGGGGACTTCATCAATGGGCCTTACACTCAATATCATAGAGCATGAGCTCAATACGTTGGGCGACGTGCGAAGGGGGACATCCGAGAACCCCCCGTTCGACGGCGTCCGACTGTACATGGCCGACGGCTTCTCACGGGACGAGAGAACGCTGTACCTCTGCGACAGCCGTGAAGACGCCCTTTTCATCTCGAATGCGGAGGGGGCCTCGCTCTACATCAACCCGAACGATTCCCGACCGTGCGAACACTCCCTGCTCTCGATCACAGGAGGCGAGCCGGTTCTCGTCGTGCTCAATGCGCTGCTCGACGCCTTCGACCGGTTCGGCTCGTGGGAGAAAACCATGGACCGGATATGCCTTGCCGACGGAAGCCTTCAGGACCTTCTGGATGTGAGCTCTTCGTTTCTGAAAAACAACGTGGTCATCGTCGACTCCGCTCTCAAGCTGCTCGCCCACACGCGCGACGTTCCCTGCGACGACCCCATCACCATGGAGCTCATCGCTCATGGGTACCATACAGAGGACAACATCCGGAAGTTCAAGCTGCACAAGCGCTTCAAGCCCTGGGCGGAGCAGGACGGCTACGTTGTTAACGACACATACGAGATCTGCAAATACGCGACCATCGTGAAAACGTTCAAAACACGGGCATCTTTTTCGCTCATCATCGTGATGATGTGCAACGTGGTCCACCCAAAGGAATACCTGTACGATATTTACGACATGCTCTCGCAACGCGTTGAGCGCTACGCACTGCGCGACTATCCCGATGACAAACCTTCAGGCGATGCCACGGATACGTTCCTCAAAAGCCTGTTCGCCGGGGATTTGGAGGAGGACGCCAGCAAGAACCTCTGCAGCTACGCGGGGATACCCCATAACGCCCATTTCTGCCTGTTCTACATCAAACCCGACGAAAAGGGCCTTCCTCCTTCGCGTTTGCTCTCCGACATTTCACGCGTCGTTGCTCCGGCAAAGACCGTCCTCATGGACGGGGCCGTCGTCGTGCTGTGCTTCAACTGCATGAACGACCGATGCGCGCTCCACTGCTTCGCGGGGTCATGCCCTCTTGAAGGCAGGTCCGTTTCGGCGCGCATCAACGAGTTGATGGAGCGC
>CAUVMU010000123.1:0-5300 GCA_963552775.1 uncultured Eggerthellaceae bacterium
GTATGTTCTCGATGACCATGCTCGTGACGCTCGACCCCGAGGTGGCGGATTTCAATACCGTGCAGGAGCGTCTTGAGAAAACGGCCGAGAACCTGGGGGTTCAGATTACTATCCAGCGCGAGGACGTGTTCCAGTACATGTACAAGATCTAAGGCGGTTCGGCTTGAACCTGCTCGAACGGGGCAGGCTGGTGCTCCAGTAGCTGCGCGAAATCGTGGGCCTTTCGGCAAGCGTTGCGGGGCCGCCTGTCGAGCGGGATTTTACGGTGCTCGGTGGGCAGGTGCAGTTCCCAGGGCCTGCCGTTGGCTCACAGAACGCGCCCGGGCGCCCGGCAGCGAACCTCCGGACGCCCGGCAGCGTACCGCCGGGCGTCCGACAGCGAACCGCCAGGCGCCCGGGCGTCAATTGCGAGCTTCGGCTATTTCGCCGCAGCGGGCTCGGCGAACTCGCCTGCGCAGTGGGGGCAGCGCGTGGCGCCCTCCTTGATTTCCTCCAAACAGAAGGGGCAGGTCAAAGGCTCAACCTCGGCCTCTTCCTCTTTGCCGGAAAGCTTCTGGCCGGCCTTCTGCAGGGTGTTCACGCCTTTGATCAGGAAGAACACCACAAGCGCGATGATGAGGAAGTTGATGATGGCGCTGATGAACGCACCGAAGTCGATCGATGCGTTCTCGTTGACGTAGATGACGAGGCCTCCCACGTCGGCGCCCTTACCGCCCGTGATCAAGGTGATGAACGGCTGGATGATGTTGGAGACCAGCGACGTGACGATCGCCGTGAACGCGCCGCCGATGATGATGCCGACCGCCATGTCCATGACGTTGCCCCGGGAGATGAACTCCTTGAATTCGGACATAAAGCTTTTCATGCTGTTCCTTTCAGGACGAACCCGTTAATCGCTGCGCGCATTCTCCCGAACTTCGCTTACGAAGTCTGCGAGAAAACGCGCCGCCCATACTATAGGCGCTTCGAGCGGCGTTGTGTTGGGATTTCCGAAAGCCGAGCGTTTCGTGACGGAATCTTGATAGATTGCGAGGAAAACGCGAGGTAAGCGCGCAGATGCGTATAATATGCGCCAGATTGGCGGCGTACCGTGCGCTTGCGCTCGCCGATTTCTGTGCGGTTCGCTTCGATTCGCGCGCGGGCACGGCGCGCTTAAAGGGGAGATTCCTTTCATGCCCGTTGCGTTAAGTTTGGTTCTGGTCGCCGCGTTCCTTGCCATGAACGCCTTTTTCGTCATCGCCGAGTTCTCCATGGTACGGGTGCGGCCCTCGCAGATCGAGATCGCCTTAGCCGACGGACGCGCGGGCGCCGTGGCTGCGAAGGAGATCGCGGGCAACGTGAACGCGTACCTGTCGGCCTGCCAGCTGGGCATCACATTAGCGTCGCTTGCGCTCGGCTGGCTGGGCGAGCCGGCGTTCTCCGAGCTTATCCGCCCGACGCTGTCTCTTGCGGGCATGCCCGATGCGGCTATCTCGGCGATTGCGGTGGCCATCGGCTACTTCATCATGACGACGTTGCACGTGGTGGCAGGCGAGTTGATTCCCAAATCGTTCGCCATCTTCTCCACGGAGCGCTACGCGCTGGGGACCGCGCGCGCTCTGGTGCTGTTCTATCGCGTGACGTACCCGATCATGTGGCTGTTCAATGCGCTGACTGCGGGCATCATGCGCTTGGCCGGGCATACCATGGCCGAAGAGCGCGAGGCCTACACCGACGAGGAGATCAAGTACCTGCTCGACGAATCGACGGAGGACGGCCTGATCGACGCTGAGCGCAACGAGATAGTCGATAACATCATAGACATCGGCGACAAGGATGCCGAGGCCATCATGACCCCGCGCATCGACGTGGTGTGCATCGATTTGGACGATTCGCTCGAGGAGAACCAGCAGCTGGCACGCAACTACAAGTACACGCGCTATCCGGTGTGCAAGGGCAGCAAGGACCGCATCGTGGGGTTCGTGCACATAAAGGACCTGTACACAGCGCCGTTAGGGCGCGAGCGCGAGGGGGCTGCTGGGGGTGCGGGGGTCGAGACGTTCGACGAGCTGCGCATTCGTCCGATAGAGGCCGTGCCCGAGGGTATCCCCATCGTGAAGCTGCTGCAGCTTCTGCAGAGGAGCCACTCGAAAATCGCCGTGGTAGTCGACGAGCACGGCGGCACGGCGGGAATCGTGACCATGACCGACATCATGGAGCAGATCGTAGGGCGCATTCAGGACGAATACGGCCACGGCGAGAGCGGCGGCGTGCGCGAGGTAGGGCCGGGCAGCTACTATATCGACGGTTCGCTGCCGATTGACGAGACGGTGGGGCTTATCGGCTTCTCACCTGATGAAGCGACCGAATGCGAGACTGCAGGCGGGCTTTTGCTCACGCTGTTCGACCGCATTCCTGCCGAGGGCGATTGCATCGAGGTTTCGGAGCCGAGCGCAGGTGAAGCCGGGCGGCGTGCGGTGTTCACGGTAATCGATATGGATGTGCATCGCATCGACAAGATCAAGGTCGATCTGCCGCAGGTGGCGGGCGAGGCGACGATCGCTGCGACCGACTAGCGGCGAAGCGCGCGGCCTGCACGAGGTGCGCGCGGCGTGCGACAGGCGATGTGCTGCGGCGGGCCCCGACGGCTCGCGGCGTGCGCGCGCGGCGCGGAGGTGCGCGATTCGTGGAGCGGCCTGCGTGAGGCGCGCGTGGCCTGTAGGCGTCGGGGCAGCGCTACTTCACGTGCACGCCGGAGAATCGCTCGGCGTTGCGCCAGAGCAGCAGTTCGAGCTCGTCATCGCTGAACGGGGCCTTCATGAACGCGTTGTACTCGTCGACGGGGCTCCACATGGGGAAGTCCGAGCCGAACATCACGCGGTCGGCGCCCCACATGCGCGTAAGCTCGCCGAGCCGGCGCGTGCCGAGCGCGAACTCCGAGCTGGACGTATCCACGAACAGGCGCTCTTCACCGAGCAGCTCGGAAGCCAGCTCGTCGTAGCCGCGCTCGAAGATGGACCATCCGCCGAAGTGGGCCGCGTCCACGACCAGGTCGGGGAAGGTTCTCAGGATGTGCTTCAGGCGCCGCGGGTGCGAGTAGTCGTAGCGGTAGTCGCCCGTGTGCACGACCACGGGGGCGCGGCCCTGCACGATTTCGTAGAACTCCATGAGGCGCGGGTCGTCCATGTTGACCTTCTGGGTGTCGGGATGCAGTTTGAATCCGTGGAGCCCCAGGTCGAGCGCGCGTTGAACCTCCGCCTCCATGTCGGGGTAATCGTGGTGCATCGTGCCGAACCCGATGAACTCCGGATGCTGCTCGCATTGGGAGGCGATGAAATCGTTGATGCTGGTCACCGCTTTGGGTGACGTAGCGACCGAGTGGACGATGAAGTGGGTGATCGGTGCGCTGAGGCGTGCTGAGAGCAGGCCGTCGACAGTGCCGTCGCCCGCCATGGACAACAAATAGAAGTTGCCGACCGCCTCGACTGCGCGGGCGGCGATGGAGGTCGGATAGATGTGCGCGTGAGCGTCAATGATAGGCATGGGTCTTCCTTTGCGGTCGGTTCGTGCTGCGCGGTTTCTGTTCCGCCGGGTTGCGGCGGCCGGTTCGTGCGGCGCAGCGGGCTGGTTTCGGGAATATTGTACCTCGCTGCGATTATCCGAACAGGCGCGGCGATGGCGTGCGGCGCCGTTTTCACGTTTCGCGCACGGCAGCGCGTTTTGCACGGTCGATTTGTTTTGCGGATTTCGCTTGCGCCCTCGGCTTCTTGCTGCGCTTTCGCCCGTGCGCGTAGCCCCTTGTTGTCCCCCGTTGCGCTTTCGCCCGTGCGCCCCAGTCCCTCGTTGCGCATCGTTGCGCTTTCGCCCGTGCGCCCGGCTTCTCGTTGCGCTTTCGCCTGCGTCCCTCGTCCCTCGTTGCGCCTCCCTATGCTTTTGCCCGTACTCGCAGCGGCGCGTTCGCGTCTCGCAGGAGCGTTCGATGATAGAGAGGGGGAAGGATGAAACGGCCCGGTCGCCCTACATTCGCGCCTTGCGCAGGAGCATTCGGTGGTAGACTCGCCGAAGGAACGGTTGGATTCAGTAGACGTTTCGATGGACTCTTAGGAGGGCTCATGAAGCTGAAGAATTGTCGGTTCGACGGCGAAGGCGCGTTTAAAATCGAGGACTTTCCGACGTCAGCCGGAATCGATAAGGAAGAACGGGCGAAATACGAGGAGCTGACCGCAGAAAATACCGAGCGCATGGCGCGACTGCAGGACAGACTGTACGCCGATGGCAGGGAAGGCCTGGTCGTGATGTTCCAAGCGATGGACGCAGCGGGCAAGGATTCAACCATCAAGCGCGTTATGAGCGGAGTGAACCCGCAGGGTGTGAGCGTGTACAGCTTCAAGCAGCCTTCGAGCGAGGAGCTGGCGCATGATTATCTGTGGCGCGCGGTCGAGCATTTGCCGAAGCGCGGACACATCGGGCTGTTCAATCGGTCGTATTACGAAGACGTGCTCGTAGTGCGCGTGCATGAACTGCAAAAGGGCTACGAGATGCCGAAGCGCTGCACCGACGTTCCCGAGAAGGAATTCTTCGAGAAAAGGTTCCGGCAGATCAGGAATTTCGAAGAGCATCTGTGGGAGAACGGATACCGGCTTTTGAAGGTGTTCCTGAACGTGGGGCTCGACGAGCAGAAGAAGCGCTTCTTGGAGCGAATCGACGACGAGAGCAAGAACTGGAAGTTCTCGAGCGGGGATTTGAAGGAGCGCGCGCTGTGGCCGCAGTATATGAAGGCGTACGAGGAGGCGATTGCGGCGACCGCGACCAAGCATGCGCCGTGGTACGTGGTGCCCGCCGACCAGAAATGGTTCGCGCGCTGGCTGGTCAGCGAGGCAATCGTGGACGTGTTGGAGGATATCGACCCGCAGTATCCCGATCTGCCCGCCGACCAGGTCGATGATTTGGCAGAATGCAAGGCTCAGCTGTTGGGGGAGCGATAGCGGGCTGCGTGCGGGGTTGGCTTGCGGACGGCGTGCGGACGGCGCTTGGATCGGGTTTCGCGTCCGTTAGGCCATCGTGTGACGGCGTGCGTGCCGATCGAGTCCGCATGCGTTCGATTTGCGCTGAGCCTGCGCTTGTTTCACGTTCGATTCGCGTTTGGCCCGCGTTTGGCAAGGATGATTGTGTAGGTCGCATGGTCTTGCGGGCGTAGGTTTTACGACCTGCGAAAGAAGCGGTAGTATATTTCTCTGCTGTTCAAGGGCTTTTACGAGCGGCAAACATAGTGCGGGGTGGAGCAGTCTGGTAGCTCGTCGGGCTCATAACCCACGTCGCAG
>CAUVMU010000124.1:0-5299 GCA_963552775.1 uncultured Eggerthellaceae bacterium
CTCTTTTCAGGTGCGCCTGCCCTCACGGTTTTAAGGGTGCAATCTTCGCTTTAGCAGCCCATGATATCGTAGTAAATCTGCTTGTTTTTTTGCCGCGCTATGAATTCGCCTGGGCTGATAGCATCGATTTTCGACGTGGTGAATCCCTCCTTGTCTCGCGTGATGATGTAGTCCGCCTTGATGCGCCGCGCGCATTGCTCGACGAAATCGTCCTCGATGTCGCAGCCGGCGGCGATCAGGGCCTCCCGTACAGTTTCGTCGTCAAGCGTGCACACGCTGATGAAGCTGAGGCTTTCGAGCACCATCTTTCTCAGACGTGTTGCCGGAATCGCCCGATGCAGAATATACGCGATATCGGGGAAGGAGTGCGGACATGCCCAAAGCTCGACATCGTCGAAGATCTGTGCGACTTGGAGCAAGTTCGCGTCGCGCGCGAACGGCTCACGTTGGGCGTAGTAGTCGACGAGGACGTTGGTATCAAGCAAGAGCTTCATGGCGGGCCCTCAGCTCTTGTTCAAGAATTTCATCATCGGATCGACCTGCAAAATAGTCGCTGTCCACTTTGCAGGTGGTTTGCTCAATGCGCTCGGCGAAAAGCCGATGGGCCTCTTCAATCGCAAGGCTGCCTTCGCCTGCATGGAGCGGTTCTCCGGTATGGGGGAGCTCGCCAGTTGCGATGACGTAACGATATGCTGCGTTGATGAGCTGGCTCGGCGTTGCCCCGATTTTCTTCAATTGCCTATCGCCGCGCTTGCGCGTTTCAAGGGCGATTCGCGCTGAAACTCGTGAATCCATGGAGCCCCCTTCGCTTGTCCGACTGTCGGACAAGTATAGCATGCGCGCAGGGGAATCGCCAAAGGCGACCGCTGTCATGGACGGCAGAGCCAGGGTGGACGTCGTGTCTCTCACCGGCGCTCGCCGTTTGGGGACGGTATCGAAGTACCGCTGCAGCGTCCCTGCCTACGCGGTGCGACCCGAACATGGCAAAGCTTTCCAAGAAGTACCGCTGCGGCGTCCCTGCCTACGCGGTGCGACCTCACTTGAGGCCGCGGGGCACGTACTGTCTGAGACGGTGTCCCGCTCTCGCGGTGCGACTAGCCCTCAAGCCGAAGCTAAGGTATTATAGAGGTAGTTCAAAAATAATAGCATAAATATTTTTTCGAATATAAGGGGCGACGTGTGCGTTGTCAGTGTCCGAGCGATGCGCCTGGGCGGGTCGTCGGGGGGTTCAAGCTATGAAAATATACCAGGGCACAATTTTAACCTGCGATGACGGCGATTCCGTTGCCCGTTATCTTGTGGAATGCGACGGTCGCATCGACTTCGTGGTCGATGAGCCGTCCGCCCGCTACGGCGGGGTCCCGATCGATATCCGCGTCGAGGGTCTTGTGCTTTCGGGGAAGCCGTACCGGGGGCAAAGCCAGAGCGTGCTGCGTGCCGTAGCGGCGGGCATCGTGGGGAAGGGGCGCGTATAACATGAATGCCGCAAACCCTTCCCGTGCTGCTGTGGGAATCTCGGAGCAGATGCGCGAACGGGCCCCTGAACAGAAAGCGAGGAATTCGCCCTCGTCGAAACGGCCGCGTATCTCGGAACAGATGCGCGAACAGGTCTCTGAAAAGGCTGAACAGGCCTCTGCGCAAGCTCCGGAGAAGCCCCTTGCACAAGCCCCGGAAAGGCCCCTTGCACAGGTTCCGGAGAAGCCCCTTGCGCAGGCTCCCGCGCCGCTTTCCCGCGCGGATTTCGACCGCCTAGTGAAGCGAGCCCGCTGCGGGCATGCGAGCGAGGCCGAGCGCGCATCGCTTGCGCCCTTCCAGGTGCGCCGCGCCGTGATCTTGGCGGCCGGCATGGGGACGCGGATCGCCCCGCTTTCGTTCGAGATGCCGAAAGCTTTGCTCAAAGTGCGCGGCGAGGTTCTTATCGAACGGTTGATCGGTCAGCTGCGCGAGGTGGGCGTCGAGCGCATTGCGGTCGTCGTCGGGTACATGAAAGAGACGCTGTTCTACCTTGAGGACGCGTTCGGCGTCGAGGTGCTCGTGGCCCCGCACTACCTCGACCGGAACAACGCCTCGTCTCTGTTCGTCGCGTCCGACCTGCTCCCAGGGGCTTACGTGTGCTCGGTCGACCAGTACTTCACCGAGAATCCCTTCGAGCGCTACGCGTACGGCTCGCGCTGCGCCGTGGTGAGCTTTTCCGGCGATACGGAAGAGTACGCGGTCGACGTCGATAGCGCAGGGATTATCGTGGCCGCCCGCCGCGCTTCCCATCCCGCTCGCTGTATGAGGGGTCTTGCGTACTTCGATGGGCACGTCGGCGCGGAATTCGCGCGCATCCTTGCGCAGGAATGCGAAAAGCCTGCGAACCATCAGGCGCTTTGGGAGGATATCTACGTTGCGCACCTCGACGTGCTTCCGCTTGAGGCGCGCATTATACCCGACGGTGCACTGCATGAGTTCGACGTGCTCGACGATCTGCGCACTTTCGACCCCCAGTTCATCGACAACGTCGACTCGGCCATTCTCGACAATATCTGTGCCATCGTGTCGTGCTCGCACTGCGACATCCAGGGCATCGTGCCCATCAAGCAGGGATTGACCAACCTGTCGTTTCGCTTCGACGTGCGGGGCGAAACGTACGTGTACCGGCATCCCGGAGTGGGCACGGGCGAGATCATCAACCGCCAAAGCGAGGCGTTCGCGCAGACGGTGGCGAAGAAGATCGGGCTCGACGACACGTTCGTGTTCGAGGATTCTGAAACCGGTTGGAAGGTGTCGCGCTTCATCAAAGGATGCTCGGATTTCGACTACCGCAATCCGTCCCAGGTCGCGCACGCGCTGCGCCTCATCCGCCGCCTGCACGAGTGCGGCGAGACGATGCCCTGGTCGTTCGACTTCGCCGAACAGGCTCGCAAGATGCGCCGGCTGCTCGACCGGGAGCCCTATCCGCTGCCGCCCGACCTCGATAATCTGTCGGGCCTTATAAAAGACCTGGTGGAACACATGGAGGGCGAGCGCGGCGAGCCGTGTTTATGCCATAACGACTTCTACGGCCCTAACGTGCTCGTGCGCGGCGATGACATGTGGATCATCGACTGGGAATATGCCGCCATGGGAGATTACGCTTGCGATCTGGGGAATTTCGTATCGCAGGGGTCGGGGTACACCGTCGATGAGGCCATCGCCATGCTCGAAGTCTATTTCGACCGCGCGCCTACGCCGCAGGAAGTGCGCCATTGCCTGGGCGCGGTTGCCCTCGTGGGCTATTACTGGTATCTTTGGGCGCTGTTCAAGCAAGCGAAGGGCACGCCTATGGGCAAATGGCTCTACATTTGGTACCGTTCTGCAAAGACGTTCGGCGCCTACGCTCGAACGCTCTACGATGAACATGAGGAAAGGCCCGGCAGCAGGGGAGAATCGCCCGGCAGCAGAGGAGAATCATGCGGAAGCTAACGCTTGGGGAGTTTACGGTTCTGGCGGATGCCGCCGAGGGATTCGCGTTCGACGAGCGCAACGCGTCTGGCGGGGATGCTGCAGAGCGCGAGGCCGTCATCGCCCGTTTGCAGGGCGAGGGCCTGATGGGCGTCGATGGGATGGTTCGCGCCGCAGGGCTTGAGGCGCTCGAGCCCTATCGGGCCAAGCGGGCGATTATGCTCGCCTCGGGATTCGGGTCGCGCATGATGCCCATCACTATCAACACGCCCAAGCCGCTCGTACGCGTGCACGGCGAGCGCATCATCGACTCGCTGCTCGACGCGGTATTCGCTGCGGGAATCGAGGAGGTGTACCTGGTGCGCGGGTATCTGGCCGAAAGCTTCGACCAGTTGCTGCTCAAGTACCCAAGTATCCGCTTCATCGACAACCCCGTGTACGCCACGACCAACAACATCTCGTCGGCGCTTGAGGCGCGCGCTTGCTTCCAGAATGCCTACGTCTTCGAGTCCGATTTGCTGCTCAAGAATTCGCGCCTTATCCGCAAATACCATTACCACTCGAACTACCTGGGGGTTCCGGTCGAGCGTACCGACGACTGGTGCTTCGCCACCGACGAGGACGGCACAATCGCCGGTCTGAAGAAGGGTGGCGAGGATTGCTACCACATGTTCGGCATTTCGTACTGGACGGCTGCCGACGGGGTGCGCCTTGCCGACGACCTTGAGCGTTCGTTCGCCGACGAGGCCAACCGCCAGTACTTCTGGGACGAGGTGCCTCTGACGCTTTGCTGCGAGCATTACCAGGTGAAAGCGCGGGCGTGCTCGTTCGACGACGTGAGCGAGATCGACTCGTTCGCCGAGTTGCAGGAAATCGACCCGGCGTATTGCATCGGGTAGAAGAACTCGGGCTCGTTGACCCGATCGGCTCGCGGGGCAGGCCGTTCGCATGCGGGGCGTCTTACTGGCTGCTCCGCCGTCGCCGGCGCGGGGCGTCTCGCTGGCTGCTCCGCCGTCGCATGCGGGCCGTCCCGTTGGCGACTGCCTACCGCCGGATATGCGCGGCCGTTTCGTCACTTTTCACGACATAGCCAGCGGCGGGCAGCGCGGGGGCATCGGTGACGTCGGTTAGCGGCCTATCGAAGATGGCGGTCGTCTCGGCGAACGCGTCCCTACCGAAGATGGCGGCCGTCTCGGCGAACGTGTCCTTCCCGGCCAGGCGCAAGCTGTAGACGCCGTTTCGCCTGCGGCTTTTGTGGAGCTGTACTGCGACTTGAAAAACACAAACAAACGTTCTATAATCGAGCCCTCGCAACAACCGATTCCGAAAGGCGGCGCGCCGTGGGCACGGGATTTCCTCAATCCTTTGAACAGGTGATTCTGGGTATTGATCCCGGTCTTGCCAACACGGGGTGGGGGGTCGTGCGCAAAAGCGGGCCAAACCTTTCGTGCATCGCGTACGGGTGCGTATCCACGCCTTCCGAAGCCGCCCTCCCTCAGCGGTTGGGCAAGATATTCCAACAGGTAGGCGCTGTCATCGACCGCTTTTCTCCCACGTGCGTCGGCATAGAAACGATATGGTTCGGCCAGAACGTCACCGCCGCGTTCGCCACGGGTCAGGCGCGCGGCGCTGCGCTCGTCGCCTGTGCCGAGCGCGGGCTTGCCGTGGGGGAGTTCACGCCGCGGCAGATCAAGCTGGCGGTCGTGGGAACGGGTTCGGCTGAAAAAGCCCAGATCCAGTACATGGTCAAACAGCTGCTCGGGCTCGATGACGAGCCGCGCCCCGATCACGCGGCCGATGCTCTGGCCGCTGCCATTTGCTACACCACTCATCAGGGCTTCACGGACAGGAGCATCGCGCTATGATCGCGTTT
>CAUVMU010000125.1:0-5292 GCA_963552775.1 uncultured Eggerthellaceae bacterium
TATTACCTGGGTCGGCAGTTGCGACGGCAACATCAACGTGCAGCTGCGCCCCCAGACCGACACGGCTCTGGCCCTCGGCATCATCAACCTCCTCTTCGAGAACGACACCTATGATCACGAGTTCGTCGAGAACTGGTGCTTCGGGTGGGAAGAGCTCAAAGAGCGCGCTGCCGAGTACCCCGTGGAGAAGGTCTCCGAAATCACGTGGGTTCCCGTTGAGACTATCCGCAAGGTCGCCGAGATCATCGGCACCGTTCGCCCGATCTCCTGGGCGTGGGGCCTCGCGTTCGACCAGAACAAGAACGGCGTCCAGCTCGGCCAGGCCTTCCTGTCCCTGTGCGCCATGGCCGGTTCGATCGACACCCCGGGCGGCGTGACCCTCGGTCCCCCGGCTGCCCTGCTCGGCAAGTGGCGTATGGAGCAGCGCTCCTACCTGTCCGACGAAGTGTGGGCCAAGCGAATCGGTGCCGCCGAGTGGCCGGGTCTGTCCACGGGCATGGCGACGACGCAGCCCGACGCGACGCTCGACTGCCTCGAGACCGGCGAGCCCTACGAGGTTCACATGGGCTGGTTCAACAGCTCGAACTTCCTGACCCCGACCTGCTCCGCGCAGCCCAAGCGCTGGCACGACGTGCTGGTCAAGCTCGACTTCAACGTCATCCAGGACCTCTTCATGACCCCGACGGCCATGGCCTGCGGCGACGTGTTCCTGCCGATGAGCACCTGGGCCGAGCACGACGGCATCGTCATCACCCACTACGGCCGTAACACCGTGTTCATGGGCCCCATGAACAAGGCCGTCGAAGTTGGCGAGTGCAAGTCCGACATCGAGGTCTGCCTTGCTATCGGCAACCGCCTGAACCCCGAGTGGTGGCCGTGGACCGACGCCGTGTCGTTCTTCGACGATCAGCTCAAGGAACTCGACATGACGTTCGACGACCTGCGTGAAGCTGGCTTCTATCAGCCCGGCTACACCTACAAGAAGTACGAGAAGGGCATGCTGCGCTTCGACGGCGAGCCTGGCTTCAACACCGTGACCGGCCAGGTCGAAATGATGTCGACCCTGTACGGCGCATGGGGCGAAGATCCGCTGCCCTACTACGAGGAGCCCAACTACAGCCAGATCAGCCGTCCCGAGGACGCCGAGCAGTACCCGCTGATCATGACGACCGGCGCTCGTAAGTACACCTCCTTCCACTCCGAGCATCGTCAGGTTCCCTCGCTGCGCGCGATCGATCCGTGGCCCGTTATCGAGCTGCATCCCGAGGATGCCGAGGCTTACGGTGTGACCGAAGGCGACTGGGTCGAGGTTTACAACATGTTCGGTGAGGCTCGCCTGAAGGCGCACATCACCCCGACGATCCTCAAGGGCGTTGTCCATGCTACGCATGGTTGGTGGTTCCCTGAGCAGGACGGCGAAGAGCCCAACCTGTTCGGCGTGTGGAAGTCCAACGTCAACTCCCTCGTCCCGCACTTCAACGTGGGCAAGCTTGGATTCGGTGCTCCTTACAAGGGCGTTATGTGCAACGTTAAGCGCGTCAAGAGCCTCGACCAGGATTAACAGGAAAGGGAGATCGACATGTCCGAGAAAAAACAGTACGGCCTGCTGGTCGATTACAAGTACTTCTCCGGTAACCATGCCGCCGAGATCGCTTGCAAAGAAGAAATGGGCCTCCCGGTTGACCAGTGGGGCATCAAGGAAGTCCAGGTCGGTCCTTTCAAGGTCGGCGAGGGCAATGACGGCGACGACTGGGAGTGGTTCTACCTTCCCGTTCCCACCTCGCTCTTCTCCAAGAAGTGGGGCGACGGCGGCGACGGCGGTACCCCGCTTGCCGTGACCGTCGAGGAGTCCGGCTCCATGGAGTACGGCCCGCTTGACGAGCTTCAGGAAAAGCTTGCCAACTTCGATCACCCGGCAGTGCTCTTCCTGCTCTAAAATGAAGTGACAACGGCCGCCGCGCTCAGGTGGCGGCCGGTAATATCCAAAAGGAGGCGTCATGGATAAACAGGAGTTCGAGAACCTTGAGCTCACCGAGCAGGTTGCGTACCTGAACGGTCTGTGCGAAGCCGGCAAGGCTCTGCCCGAGATCGAGGCTGAGGTCGGTCTGACCCAGCGCGAAATGGGCGCCCTTGGCCTGTACTTCGTCCGCAACAAGTTCATGGGCAAGCCGATGCGCGGTTACCAGACCGCTAAGCGCAGCGGCAACGAGTACGCGGCCACCGAAGGCGGCTGGCGTAGCGAGAAGGAAGTCGAGAACAAGGACAGCGCCGCGCACGTGTCGCTCACCTAGTTTCACGTCGACCTGAGGTAATGCGAAGAGGGGTTCCATCCCCATAATGGAATCCCTCTTTTTCTTTCAAGGGGGCTTCGAGCCCCAAGGCGAGGTGCGGCGATTTGCCGGTGCCTGGGGGATTCGAAGGATGCCGCTCGCGAAACCTGGACGGCTCGCTACAGCGCATCGTCGCCGACGATGCGTCGATGAGGAGAGAACATGACTGAACGTCTTACCGAAAAGCAGGAGATCATCCTCTACCGCATCGCTTTGCGCCAGGACGAGCAGGGCCGCCAGTCGAGCATGGTTCGCCTGTCCGAAATCGAGGGTAACGAGGTGTACAAGGAGCTCGTCGACCTCGAGTATTTGACTTACGAGCAGTTCGGAGAGGGCAAGGCTGCTATCGCCAACCTCATCGTCACGTTGCCGGGCATGCGCTACTGCTACGATCACCTCGACGAGATGGCCTCCCTCGATGCCAAGAGCCGCCAGCAGTTCTAGGCTCTCCCGCTTGCAGGGGCGAGGCGTCGCCAACCCGCAGCGACTATGATCCGGTGCGCGGGACGGTAGAAGCTCTCCGGCTTGCAGGGGCGAGGCGTCGCCAACCCGCAGCGACACGGCCTTTTTCAGGTTCCTCCCGCTTGCAGGGGCGAGGCATCGCGTTTCCAAGGGGTTGAGGAGGCCCGAATAGCAAAAGACGGCGAAATACTTGTGCAGGGTCGAAGCATCGCGTTCCAAGGGGGTGATACGCATGTGCTGGTCATGTAATCCCATATGCGGCGGATGCCGCCCGCCGCGCAGGCGGTCGGTGAAATGCCCCGAATGCGGTATGTTCAATGCGTGCGATGTTGAGCACGTGTCCGAAGTGTACACCTGCTCGCGCTGTAAGGCCGATATCACGGCTGCGGCGATGCCCGAGCCGGTGATTTGCAAACTGTGCGGCGAGGTGTGTTACAACCCCTGCCGCCGTTCGAAAGTGGAACCTGCTGAGGGCGTGCAACCCTGTCAGATGCGCGTCGCGCAACCGCTGCTTCCCCACATTCAGAAAATCCTATAGCTGCCGAGCGCGGTTCGAGCAGAACGACGATACGGAGCCGTGCGCTCTAATCGTCGATGACGGGCTCTTCGACGCGCTCGAAGGGCCGATGCCTATTTCCCAGATAAAAACCTATGCCGCATATAAGGACCGTGAAGCTCAGGAGGCCTCCGAGCGGGATGAGCACAGAAGGCGTGGCGAGCGAGGCCGAGACGCTTGTCTGGGCGTGGCTCGCACCTTCGCTCCCGATGGTTTGCGGGCCGAAGAGCGCGGCTGCGGCAAGCGCGCACACGGCGAGCACGGCGATTGCCGCACATCCGACGATCAGCGAGCTGTTCCGGGTCGATTCCATGAGGGCCTCCTTCGAATCGTTTTCCGTTCAGCATGGTAACAGGCCCCCTCATGCGAGGTAAGTATGATTTCTTTGAGGGGTATGGGGCGAGCAAGGTGATTTTGCTTGCGGCGCCGCTGTAGCTCGAAGCGCCCCTTGTTGCGTCGAAACAGGAGATGCGCCGATTTTCCTCTCAGGGGCAGTACTTCAAGCATGACGCGTTCATCAGGGAAAATATCGACCCTAGTCCGAAGCGGACTAGGGTCGATTCGTCGATTCTCAATATTTCATCCGTTTCGAACGGCGCAAAGCGCATCGAAGCCTTCTCGAAGGAATATTTGCAGGTGATATCGTGGTATGCGAAGGCTTCCTTCCCGAGATATCTTGGTGGATGCTACCATAATCTTTTCATGCGATAAGGGAGGGCTATGATTCGACGCGCGAAGGATGTCGATGTGCGTGCACGAAAGCGTTCGGCACGTACGGTTGCGCCCGCCCGCGCGCGGCTTCGGCCCGCACGCCGCCGTGTCCCGGCAGGTCTTCTCGTCGCGCTGGCCGTCGTGCTCGCCGTGGGCGTAGGTGCCTTCGTCGGCGCGCAGGCCATGTCGTCGTACTTGGCGGGGCCGTCCCGCACATCCTCGCCCGTCTCATCGACGGTCGCGGCCTATGAGAGCCCCTACGATTGGACGAGCCTCGACCGCACGAACGGTCGCTTCGCCTACGTGCGCGACGGTCAGGTGGTCTCGCGGCTCGGCGTGGACGTTTCCGAGAACCAGCAGCTCATCGATTGGGAGGCCGTTGCCGCTGACGGTATCGAGTTCGCCTACGTTCGTCTGGGGTATCGCGGGACGAGCGAGGGAGGCCTCTACCTCGATGCGTATTTCGAGCGCAACCTGGAGCAGGCACGGGCGGCGGGAATCGACTGCGGCGTGTACTTCTTCTCGCAGGCGGCCTCGCCGGATGAGGCGCGCGAGGAAGCGCGGTTCGTGCTCGAGTACCTCGGGGGCGCGACGCTGCAGTATCCGGTTGCTTTCGACTCGGAGGAGGCCGCTGCCGGGACGGGGAGGAGCCGTACTGCAGGGCTTTCCGATGCGGAGATGACCGCCATCGCGCAGGCGTTCTTCAGCGAGATTTCGGCGGCCGGATACGGGACCATGTTGTACGGGAACGCTCAGGATTTGGGGCGATACGATTCCAATCTTTTGGCGGCTTCCCCTGTCTGGTGGGCCGAGTACGGCATGCCGGTGCCGACGGCGCGCCTCGATTTCACGTTGTGGCAGTACAGCAACGAGGGGTCGGTCGCGGGAATCCCTACGAAGGTCGATATGGACATCGACCTTTCGGGCGCGCTCGGGTAGCGCGAGCGGCAGGCGGCGGGTCGCAGGTTGCGCAAACCCGCATTGCGCGCAGGACGGAGCGGAATCGGCCGTAGGATTTGCGGTTTCGTTCCGAGTAATCTGCATGCGCGCAGGTCAGAAGATCGTCGCTGCGCCGTGCGGGCTAGTTAGCGGCTGGCGATGAGAGGGATTTCGTCACGGCTCTCCTCATCGAGGTTATCGCTGTAGACGTAATGTCCGGTCTCGCGCGCGATAATGCCCGAGAGCGCCAGCACCACGATGATGTTGGGAACGGCCATGAGGGCGTTGCCGATA
>CAUVMU010000126.1:0-5284 GCA_963552775.1 uncultured Eggerthellaceae bacterium
CGGTGGTAGTAGCTCGAACGCACCGTAGGGGCCTCGGCCGCCCGCGTCACCGCCGACGAGGCGAGCTGGTCGGCGCTCTTCACCAAGGCCATGAGCGAGGGAACCATGAGGTACTCGTACGTGTCGAGCGGGTTGGCGAGGACCTGCCGCACGGCGAGCAGGCCTCGTTTGCGCATCGAGTCGTACAGCAGGCGCCAGTTGGCCGCGAACGTGGGAAAGAACCTGAGTATGACGAGCGCCCCCAAAATGACCTTCTTGGGAAGACGCGCTCGTGCGAGCGCAGCGCTGATCAAGCCCGGAGGCGACATAACGAGCACGAAGAACGCCGCAACGACAGGAAACGCCTGCCAGCTCTGGTTGATGCGCAGCGGCGAGAGCAGGAACGGGCGCACGCCAAAGCGCGTGTAGGCGAAGTACACGACAGAGACTAGCAGGAGGAACCCGGCGAGCCACACGGCCATGCGCCGCTCGCCGGCGCCCACAGCGTACACGAGCGCCGAGACCGAGAGGACGGCCAAAAACGTATCGGGTAGGTCGAAGGACGTTGCAGCGATGAAGACGACGAGCACGGAAAGCTTCGTCGCGACGGCGAAGCCCGAGTGCGTCGAACTCGGCCGAGCCTCAGAGGCCAGACCGGGAGCGCACGGCGTGGAAACCTCCCCGACGCCCTCCCCGACCTGCGCGAGGAAGACACGCTCGAAAACGCGGGCCGGCATCTTACAGCGCACCGGCGCGGGCGAAATGCTTCCTCATGAGCATCTTGCCGACCAAACAGCCGAGGAACCCGAGAACGACCGTGGCGGCCGCAATGCCCGCGATCCACATCGGATCGGTATAGAAGTAGAAGAAAGCATCGATGTAGTCCTGACCAACACCACGGTTCGCGACGACATCGTCGATGTAGGACTGGATGTCGAAGATGAAGGGAACGAGCGTGGAAAGCAAGTACAGCCCGCTGAACAGCGACCATGCGCCTGTAATCCACCACACGTTCTGCCGTTGCCGCTCGCTTTTGAAGAAGATCAGGTCGATGATGAGGCCGCCCGCGATGTAGAACGGAATCATGTAGATGTAGTTGCCCATCGTGCAGAACACGAGCGAGGCGAGCGTCGTGAACACGGTCATGATGCCGCATCGGTTCACACGCAGCACCATGAGCATGAACACCGGAGCGGCGAGGAACATGCCCAAGCCGCCCGATGCAACCATGGAGAACCTCGTATTGAAAAGCGTGAGCATAGCCCCGAGGAACATGAGAAGGATGGCGAGCACGCTCATGAGAGCCGTGGTCACCACCTCTTTCACGCCCCACTTCTGAAAGATGCGCTCCTTGCCCGCTTCCAAAGCAACCGCTGCCTTGACTCCCATAGCACCTCTTTCCACCGTTTCTCACGCTTTTCAGCATGATATTAGCTAAAGTTAACTAGGTTTGCAAGAACAGCGGAAGAAACATTCAAAGCGAAGGTAGGCCGGCGGAGGTGCTGCTTGTTGACGAGCGCTACGGCGCAAGCGTGCTTCCCGCAGAAATGAACGACGAAGAGGATTTGCAGGATCGCCTCGTCGGCTAGAACGCCGGGCTATGCCAGCTGCAGGTCCTCGAAGAACCCGACGCGGTAGTCGGCGAACACGGCCTCCCCCGCATCCTGCGTTTCATCCAACAGAACGTCGGCCGCGATTCCGAAGTCGCGGTCCCCTTCAGAATCGCGGAACACCTGATGGACATGCCACACGTGAAGCGTTCGTTCGTCGGACTCGTCGATGGAGACGTAGGCGCGCGACCGTGCGTCGGCATCGAGCAGGATGTCCTCATGCTGTTCGAAGTACGCATCGAGCGCACCGCGCCAGCGTGCCTCGCGCCAGCCCCAGTCGCCATCGAGTGCGCCAAGGTCCTTCGCACGGCCATGCGCCGCCAGCCGCACGCGGCGAAAGAGCGCGTTGCGCACGAGCACGGTCAGCCCGCGCCGGTCGGCCACGACCGTCTCTTCGCCCGAAGGGGCCGCGAGTTGAGCCTGCTCATCCTCCTGCGCATCCGCCCCTCTCCATTCGTCGATCAGGCTCGAGTCGATCGATCGCACGATCACCCCCAACCAGGCGACGATATCGTCAAGGTACTCGTCGCGCTTCTCAGCGGGCAGCGTGCGGTCGAGCACGCGGAAGGCGTCGGAAAGATAGCGCAGCAGCGTCCCCTCCGAGCGCGCGATACCGTACCGCGCGATATAGCCCTTGAAGTCGGCAGCCGATTCGACCATGTCGCGCAGCACCGACTTGGGCGACAGCTCGTAGTCGCCCGCCCAAGGCACCGCCTCGCAGTACTGGGCGAATGCGGAAGCGAGAAGGTCCTCGAGCGGTTTGGGGTACGTAACCTCCTTGACCCGCTCGACGCGCTCGTCGAAATCCACGCCCGCCGCCTTCATATCGGCCATCGCGCGGTCGCGCGCTTCGCGCTCTTGGGCGCGTAGGATCTGCCAGGGGTCCTCGAGCGTCGCTTCCACAAGCGAGAGCGCGTCGAGCGCATACGCATCGTCGTCCGGGTCGAGCAGTTCGAGCGCGGCGAGCATGAACGGGGAAAGCGGCTGGTCGAGCGCGAATCGATCGGGCAGTTCGACGGCAAGGCGGTACTCGTCGGCACCGTCTTGCCCCTCTGTTTTCGCCACCACGCCCGCACGGATCAGCGTGGCGAATATCTCGCTCGCACGTACGATTAGACGCTGCTTCTGCTCGTCGGTCTGAGCCGAATCGGCGATGAGCTTCATGGTGCGCGCGAAAGCGTCGCCCCCTTGAATCACCTCGTTGAGCACGAGCGCGTGCGAGATGCGCATACGGGGGCGTAGCGGCTCGGGATCGGCCGTCATCAGGCGCTCGAAGGTCTGCTTGTTCCAGCCCACGAACCCCTCGGGCGGCTTCTTGACCGATATCTTGCGCGCTTTCTTCGCGTCGCCGCCCGCCTTGATGAGAGCCCGCGCCTTCTCGATGTCGTACTCGGTAGCCTGGACGATAACCGTGCCTGCCGTATCGAACCCGGCCCTGCCCGCGCGACCCGCTATCTGGTGGAACTCGCGCGCGTTGAGACGGCGCATGCAGCGGCCGTCGAACTTGGCAAGCTGTGTCAGAAGAACCGTGCGGATCGGCACGTTGATACCCACCCCGAGCGTGTCGGTTCCGCAGATGACGGGCAGAAGACCCTGCTGGGCGAGCTTTTCGACCAGCAGACGGTAACGCGGCAGCATGCCTGCATGGTGCACGCCCACCCCCGCGAGCAGCAAGCGCTTGAGCGACGCGCCGAACGCCGTCGTGAAGCGGGCGCCCTTTAAAGCGTCCTTCACGGCCTCGCGCTGCTCCTTCGTGGAAACGCCGAAGCTCGAAAGCGACGTCGCGCTTTTGAACGCCGCATCCTGCGAGAAGCACACGACGTACAGCGGGGCCTCTCCCGCCCTCAGCGCCAGCTCGACCGTCCCCTCGAGCGAGGTTTCAGACCATTCGTAGGAAAGCGGGACGGGGCGCGGAGCATCGAGTACGGAATCGACCGGCCGTCCCGTGCGCTCCTCGAGCGCATGGGCGATGTCCGATACGTCGCCGAGCGTGGCGCTCATGAGCAAGAACTGCGTATGGGGCAGCGTGAGCAGCGGTACCTGCCACGCCCAACCCCGCTCGGCATCGCCGTAGAAATGGAACTCGTCCATGACCACGCAGCCCACGTCGGCGAACTCCCCGTCGGACAGTGCGATGTTCGCCAGGATCTCGGCCGTGCAACAGACAATGGGCGCGCCTGGGTTGATGGAGGCGTCACCCGTGAGCATGCCCACGCTCTCGTGGCCGAACAGGCGTACCATATCGAAGAACTTCTCGCTGACGAGGGCTTTTATGGGAGCCGTATAGTACAGGCGACGGTTCGTGCACACAGCGACGAAGCCCAGGCACAACGCCACGAGCGACTTGCCCGATCCGGTAGGCGTGCCCAAAATGACGTGGTCGCCCACCGCCAGGTTCATACAGGCGTCCTCCTGATGGGGCCACAGCTCGATTCCCTGCTCATCCGTCCATCCCAAGAACAGCTCGAGGGCCTCACCTGGATCGATATCGGGATAGAGCGCCGGATCGTCGGGCCACGGGATGAGCCGCCCGAGCGAGCCCCGGTCGGCCAGCCCGCCTAATTGTCCGTTTCGTTCGTCCATGCGCCTATTGTAGCGTCTCGCCAAGCCGCACGGTGCGCTCGACCCTGCGTTGCTCCGATTCTTTACAGCACGCAACACGACCCTGACCACGTCGACGGCTTGCGCCCAGCCCCGCTCGAGGCGGCGCATCCGCCGCCCAATCCGCGCCCGGCTCGTCCACTCGGAGGAAGCCGATTTCACCGTGCGGCGGATTTGTCAATGACAACATATCCGAACACCGCCGCACACGGCAAAGCCGAGCGTATCGTAGACGCGACGTGCACGCACCGTTCGGCCACAGGGCAAGGAGCATCGATGGACAACTACACCCCCGACCCGTACAACGCGCAATCGACCCAGCAGAATCCTTCGACCAACGCCTATGCAGGCCAGCCGCTGTCGAACGGATACCCCCCTGCGCACACCTATGCGGCACCTGGCGGGCCTGCGCCCGCCCCCGCCGACGGAGCCGGGTTCGGCCTTTCGCTCGCGAGCCTCATTACGGGAGTCCTCGGATTCTGCATCCCCGGTCTCATCTGCGCGATCATGGGACTCTCGAAAGCGCGCGCCGCCAAACGCCTCGGTTTTTCCGGCGGCAAGACGAGCGCGTCGTTCGCCATGGGGCTCATCGGCATCATCCTCAACGCGTTCGGATTGCTTTTGCAGATCATCCTCATCATCGTGATAGCCACCGCAGGGATCTCCGCGCTCCCTTCCATCGAGCGGGCGTCATCGAGCGCGTCGTCAACCAGCGGACGGAGCGTTTCAACGCTGTCGTCGGGCACGTTCGACGGGGACGGCGCAAAGACGGTCGCAAACGACCTCAAGAAAACGCTCGTGAACGACCTCAATGCATCCAAATGCGATTCCTCCTCCGTGAACGTCAAGGGACTGCGCGTGGAGTCGCGGCGTCCGAGCGTCGATAGCGACGGACGCAACTGCGAAACCGTCCGAGGCGTCACGCTCATCGACTACGGCGGAAGGACCCGAGAGACCCCGTACACGGTCGAGTACGTCCAGGTCGACAACTCCTGGTACTTGTACAGCTACACCTTGGACTCCTATGACGTTTTCCCAGCCCCCTTCACCCCGAACATCGCCATAACCCAGGGTATATACGAACCGTCGGAGCG
>CAUVMU010000127.1:0-5265 GCA_963552775.1 uncultured Eggerthellaceae bacterium
ATTGAGCTACGGGTTTTATTATCACTTTGAACAATCTGGCAACTCCTTTCACTTCGCGTCCCATTGAACCATACCGGCTATAAAATCCGTGTTAAGCTCAAAAGGACATGCACGAGGAGACTGCTATGCGTATTTTGGTTGTCGAAGACGAACCGGCGCTTTGCGATGCAATTGCACGCAGCCTGCGAAACCTTGCCTACAGCGTTGATTGCTGTCACGATGGGCAAGAGGCGATGGACATGCTCGCCGTCGATAGCTTCGATCTTGTTGTGCTCGACCTCAATCTTCCCCATGCCGATGGCATGACGGTGCTCAAGACCCTCAGGAAAAACGATTGCGAGACCAAGGTGCTGATCTTGTCGGCCCGCTACGGAGTCGCCGACAAGGTGGCAGGCCTGGACGCAGGAGCTAACGATTATCTGACCAAGCCGTTTCATCTAGAAGAGCTTGCGGCACGGATTCGCAGCCTGACGCTTAGGCGCTTTACGCAAAACGATGTTGTGTTGACCTGCGGAAAGCTTACCTTTAACACCAAGGTGCGCACGGCTGCCGTCAGCGGGGAAGCCCTGTCTCTTACTCGCAAGGAAACGGGGGTCCTGGAATACCTCATGCTTAATCAAGGACGCCCGATAAGTCAGGAGGAGCTCATCGAACATGTGTGGGACAGCAGCGTGAACAACTTTAGCAATTCGATCCGGGTGCACATCTCGTCGCTTAGAAAGAAGCTTCGTAGCGCTTTGAAATACGACCCCATTTACAACCGCATCGGAGAAGGCTACGTCATGGAGGAGGCCGAATGAGGAGGCTTTCGCTGCAATGGCACATCACGTTGATGACGGCGCTGCTTTTATGTCTGACCTGCGTGCTCATGAATCTTTTGATCGGCTACTCCGGCATGCGCTATATGGCCTTGATCGGCGACGGCATATCGGCTTATAGCGATATCGACAAGGACGGTCCCCTATCGTTCGACCCGGCAAGCGAGGGGTTCGACGATGAACTTACGATTGTCGTGAGCGATGCGCAGGAGTCCTTTGGCGCGACGAGCTGGTGCATAACGGCAGCGGTGACACTGCTCGGAGGCGTGCTGGCATATTTCGTGAGCGGCCGCGCGCTCAGGCCGCTGCGGTCCTTTGCGGCACAGGTCGAAAACGTGCGACCCGACAACCTAGCTGACATGAAAATCACCGAGGACGCACCATCAGAGCTTAGGCGTTGCAGCGCATCGTTCAACGGCATGATCGACCGCCTTGATGAGGGCTTTACCGCGCAACGGCAGTTTACGGGCAACGCCGCGCACGAACTGAGGACACCGCTTGCGCTGATGCAGGCTCAGATCGAGCTGTTCGTCTCCGAGCACCCCGATGCGCAGCCCGATACAACTGACCTGCTCAGCCTGCTGCAGGAGCAGACCGAACGAATGTCGCAGATGACGAAGGCCTTACTCGAGATGAGCGAGCTTCGCGGCGTCCCCTGCAACGAGAAAATTCAGCTGGCGCCGATGATCGAGGAGGTTCTTACCGACCTCGCTCCCCTTGCCGAGCAAAAGGGGATTGTCCTTGCATGCAACGGAGATGCCCAGATAACTGGCAGCGATACCCTGCTGTATCGCATGCTGTTTAACTTGGTTGAAAACGCCATACGGTACAGTCGTCCCGATTCAACGGTTGGTGTTTCCGTCTGTGCGGAGGGCGGTCGCATCCTTGTTCGCGTAAGGGATAGCGGCCCTGGGGTACCTGATCAGTACCAAAGGAGCATCTTCCAGCCCTTCTTTCGAGTCGATGAGTCTCGCAGCAGGGCATACGGCGGCGTTGGCCTTGGCCTTTCGCTGGTTTGGGAAATCGTCGCACTTCACGGTGGCACGGTAGGGGTCGAAAAGAGCTCCGAGGACGGAACCACCATGCTCGTAGCCCTTCCAAAGCGAGCCCCCGACTAAAGATCTGGCTGATAGCTTCGAACCATTGAGATCGGCCGCAACCGGCCGGTCGAAAAAGAACGTCCCCCGGCGGAGGACATACCGTAGCCTCCCGCGTTGATGCGGAACCTATCGCAGCGATTCCGGTGCGTCGCTGGAGGGTGCGGGCAAAACTATCAATGTACGTTTTTTGCGAAATTCCGCGTTTCGCGCGACGTTTCCCCAATTCGCGAAATTTCGTTCTGAAAAAATGCGCATTAAATTCGGTCGGGCGCTCATCCGAAAGCGAGTCCTCGACAGATGCCCCATCCGCGCGGTCACGCCGCCTATCCGCGCACCGCCCACTGCACGTGCTCCGCACCCCCACACCGTCCACTGCGAGTTTCCCACCGCATCAGCGCGCTACCGCCCGCAGGCCGCTCGCGCGTGAATTCCCCGTGCGGAACCGCCCGGCCTGCACAAATGCGGCTATAATAGCGGCTTTAGGGCACAGTGAGAAAGGGCGGATATGCCAACATGTCTGAAGGGTCGCGACTTCCTGAAGCTGCTCGACTTCACCGCCGAGGAGATAGAGCATCTGATCGACCTTTCCGAGCGCTTCAAAAGCCTTAAACGCGCGGGAGAGCCCCATCGTTACCTCGAGGGGCGCAACATCGTGCTCCTGTTCGAGAAGACCTCGACGCGCACGCGCTGCTCGTTCGAGGTCGCAGCGTACGATCTGGGCATGGGGGCCACGTACCTCGACTCGGCCGGTTCGCAGGTCTCGCGCAAGGAATCCATCGCCGACACGGCGCGCGTGCTCTCGGGCTTCTACGACGGCATCGAGTACCGGGGGTTCGGTCAGAACATCGTCGAGGAGCTGGCGCAACACGCCTCGTGCCCGGTGTGGAACGGCCTCACCGACGAATGGCACCCGACCCAGATGATCGCCGACCTGCTCACGCTGCGCGAATGCTTCGGGCGCGACCTGCGCGGACGCAAGCTCGTGTTCCTCGGCGACGCACGCAACAACGTGGCCCGGTCGCTCATGGTGGCATGCGCGAAACTCGGCCTGCACTTCGTCGCGTGCGCGCCTGCAGAGAACCAGCCCGAGCGCGACCTCGTGGAAACATGCACCGAGCTGGCGCTCCTATCGGGAGGCAGCGCGCTCGTCACCGACAGCGTCGAAGAGGGATGCGCGGACGCGGACGCCCTGTACACCGACGTGTGGGTCTCCATGGGCGAGCCCGACGAGGTATGGGCGCAGCGCATCGAGCTGCTTTCCCCCTATCAGATAAACGAGCGGGCCTTCGCCCTGGCCAAGCCCGAGGCAGTGCTGCTGCACTGCCTGCCGGCCTACCACGACCTCAAAACCGAGATCGGCCGAACGATATTCGAGAAGTTCGGCATCTCTGAGATGGAGGTCACCGACGAGGTGTTCGAGTCGGCGCGCTCGCGCGTGTTCGACGAGGCCGAGAACCGCATGCATGCCATCAAGGCCATCATGTACGCCACGCTCTCCGATCGGCCCCTGTAGGTCCGCGACCACCCCGCCATTCCGCCGAGCAATCGGCGCCTGGGCGCACCGACTCTGCACGGCGCCCCCGAACAAGCCATCCGTGCCCGTTTCGAAACCGAAGGAACAATCCCCGCCATGCACATCCGTGAACAGCTTGAAGCCCTGATAGACGCCTCGCTCGCCGCCACCGTCGCGGACGGTTCGCTGAACCTGGAATCGCTGCCCGCCGCCGCCCTCGAGCGCCCGCGCGACGCCTCGAACGGCGACTGGGCCTCAACCGTTGCCCTGCGCTGCGCGAAGGCCGCGCGCGTGAGCCCGCGCGATGCGGCCGCAGCCATCGTCGCCCACATCCCTGAAAACGACGTGATCAAGTCGATTGACATCGCAGGTCCGGGCTTCATCAACGTGCGCCTTACCGATCGCATCCTGCAAACGGTCGTAGCGTCGGTCCGCGACGAGGATACCGAATTCGGGCGCAGCGATGCCGGAGCCTCCTCGGGCCGCGTGAATCTGGAATACGTGTCAGCGAACCCTACGGGGCCCATGCACGTGGGCCATGGCCGCTGGGCCGCACTCGGCGATGCCACCGCGCGCGTCATGCGCCATGCGGGATACGACGTGTACGAAGAGTTCTACATCAACGACCACGGCGTGCAGATGGACGTGTTCGCCAGCTCGGTTTCGGTGCGTTACCTGCAGATTCTCGGCCACGATGTCGAGATGCCCGAAACATGCTACGGCGGAGGCTACGTGCGCGACATCGCCCAGCAGATCCTGGATGAGGACGGCTCGAAGTGGGAAAACGTGCCCGAAGCCGAACGCCTTGCGGCCTTCCGAGAGCTGGCGTACGAAAAGATGCTCGGCCTCATGCAGGATACGCTTGCCAAGTTCGGCAACCGGTTCTCGTGCTGGTTCAGCGAAAGCTCGCTGTACGAGACGGACGAGTCGGGAAAGAGCGCCATCGACCGCGCGCTCGAAGCCATGGAGTCCAAAGGGTGCCTGTTCGAGCAGGACGGGGCCACGTGGTTCCGTTCAACCGCGTTCGGCGACACGAAGGACCGGGTGCTCATCAAGGAGAACGGCGAGTTCACGTACTTCATGAGCGACATGGCTTACCACCACGACAAGCTCGAGCGCGGTTTCGACCACCTGATCGACATCTGGGGCGCCGACCATCACGGCTACGTCAAGCGTTGCGAAGCCATGCTCGAGGCGTGGGAACGCCCCGACACTCTCGAGGTCGTGCTCGGCCAGCTCGTCAACTTGTTTCGCGACGGAGAGGCGGTGCGCATGTCGAAGCGAACCGGCGAGATGGTGACGTTCGCCGAGCTGCTCGACGAGGTGGGACCCGACGCGACGCGCTACCTCATGTTGTCGCGCTCAAGCGATCAACCCATCGATTTCGACATCGAGGCCGCGAAAAAGCAGGATTCCTCGAACCCGGTCTACTACGTGCAGTACGCCCATGCGCGCATTTGCTCCATTCTGCGCAAAGCCGCAGATGACGACATGCGCACCGCGCTCGGGGCAGGAACGTGCACCTTGGCCGACCTTGCGGCCCGTACGGTGGGAGACAACGTGGACCTCTCCCCGCTGTCGCACGAGTCGGAACTGGCCCTCATGCGCAAGATGGACGATTTCACCGAGTTGGTCGAGCTCGCCGCGCGCGACCGAGCGCCGTTCCGTCTGACGCATTACGCCCAGGACCTTGCAGCCCTGTTCCACCAGTTCTATACGAACTGCCGCATCATCGGTGAAGAGGAGGCCCTGCAGCACGCCCGCCTCGCACTCGCCGACGCAACGCGCATCGTTTTGGCCCTTGCGCTCGGCCTTTTAGGAGTGAGCGCCCCGG
>CAUVMU010000128.1:0-5209 GCA_963552775.1 uncultured Eggerthellaceae bacterium
CCCTTTTTCTTTTTGTTCGTTTTGGACGTATTGCAAGAACGTTCCTGCCGTTGCGCATGTGCTTCTGCAAGTTCGGATTCGCGGTCTCGTTTTACCAACCGCTCGTCCCGTCCGTTTATTTGGGGGTAACAGCTTCGTTCGTGCTGGGAGTCGGGTATTTGTGGATTGCGGCGTCGTTTTACATTGCTTTGGCTCGAACGGCTTCGATGCGTACGGTTATTTTTGTCGCGCTTTTGAGCCAAATTACGGAGCAGATGGTCAGCGTGGTTGCGAATTCCGTTCTGGGCTTTGCTGCTCAGATAGCGGTTTGCTGCCTGTGCCCGCTCGTAGCCCTTGCGGCTCTTTCTCGGGCATGGAGAGAACGCGAGGGCGTCTGTCGAAGTGAGGGGGTCTCCCATGCGGCGAAATCGAGCGGACCTAGTAGCCCTCCCACTCGCTGTTGTCGAAGTGAGGGGATCTGTCGAAGTGAGGGGATCTCCCATGCGGCGAAATCCCATCTTTATCTTCTTATCGCCGCATCGGGCGTTGCGATTGTGACGTTGAGCGCAATGAGCAATGTGGGCATATGGGGGAGCGTACGGGTCGATTACGGTGCCGAGAACCCCCTCGCTTCTTTTTTGAGAACATGTTTTGCATGCGTGCTTCTCGTGGCTCTCACATGGGGAACGCTTATAGCTTCAGCGGAGCGCCCATTGGGGTATAGGTATCAGGTTCCGTTTCTGATCATCGTCGGATGCTTCATGCTCGCGGTGCTCAAACCGCTCTTTCCGGGTTGTTGCGCAGAGCCTTTTGCGGTCGTGCTGCTGTCTGCGGAGTTCTTCTCTCACATCCTTTCCTGGGTGCTTGTCATGAATGCCGAGAAAGACCTGGACATGCCTGCCTATTTCAATGTAGGCATGTCCCTTGTTCCTTACAGCGTTTTTTCCATAGGATGGATTTTCTTGCTCGAAACGGAGCATACTCCCATAGCCCTGGTTGTGCTGGCGGTCTCATATGCGCTTGTCATCGTTGTGGCCGTGCACCCGCGGTTGCTCTACGAGCGGAGAAAGCGCTCCTTGATCTCGACGGATGATTTGAACGAATACACGATAGAAGGAGAGCCCGTTATCCCTCTTGAAAGCAGCGGCGCAGCCGTGGCCGATGTAATCGACCGTCGTTGTGCGTGGCTGGGGGTCCGCTACAAGCTCTCTCAGCGAGAGTCGCAGGTGCTTGCGCTGCTCGCTCAGGGAAGGTCTTGCCCTGCGATTCAGCGGGAACTCGTGCTGTCCGAGGGTACTGTCAAAACCCACATCGCCCACATCTATGAGAAGATGAACGTCGGATCTCGTCAGGAAGTATTCGATATCGTCTATGATGTGGGCGAGAGCGCGATGTCGAAAAAGGATACAGCGGCCACATCGTCTTCGTAGCTTCTTTGCCTGCGGCGAGCCTCACCCTCGTTTGCCGCTGCGCTGACTGCGCACGGCGGCCCGTTGGGAGCGCCCGGGACGGAAGTCGCGTCCGCTTGCAGTCGGGGCGGGCGCGGGCCGTTGCTTCCCTCCTTGCTTACGGATCGTTGCGGGGGAGTCCGAACGATTGGGGGCGCCTGTTCGCCCAGTCGGGCTGATGGAGCCGTTGCGTGCCTTTTGCTGGTTCGGGCGCCTTTGCTTGCTCTGGTCGGCGTGTCTGCGCAAAGGGCTTTCCCCCGAGGCTTTCTGCCCGCGTTTCTTGCGGTGGACGCCCCCTTTCGCGCCTGCGTCGCCCTTCTCGGTTGCGCGCGCTTGTTCCTGGGCGGCCGCCCTCTTGTGCTCCTTGCGCATGAGCTCGCGCTTGGCCTGGGCGATTTCGGAATCGAGCCGCGCTTGCTGCTGGATGTTCTTCCGTGCGGCCTCAACCTCGGCCTGGGCGAAGTCGAAGCTTTCGAGCGCCAGTTCGGGAATGGTCTGCTTCGTGAGCTCCTGGATATCCTTGAGCGCGCTCTCGGTTTCCGGCGTGACGAACGATACCGAGAACCCGGCGGCTCCGGCTCGGCCCGTGCGTCCGATGCGGTGCACGTAATCCTCCGGTGCAAGCGGTAGATCGTAGTTGACGACGTAGTCGACTTCTTCCACGTCGATGCCCCGCGCGAGCACGTCGGTGGCGGTGAGGATGTTGACCTCGCCGCTCGCGAACTTATCAAGCGCTCGTCGACGCTGGTTTTGGCTGCGGTCGGAATGGATGGCTTCGGCGGCGTATCCCGCGCGCTTCAGGCGGCGGCATGTGGAGTCGGCACGGCTGCGCGTTCGGGCGAACACGATGACGCGCTCGGCTCCCTTTTCCTCGAGCAGGGCTTTGAGCAGGGCGGGTTTTACGGTCTGCGGCGTCCTGATGATGAACTGGTCGATCGTGTCGGCCACGTCGCCTTTATGCGCGATTTCCACGATGGCGGGGTCGTGCAGCAACGAGGACATATTCGATTTGATGCCCCGATCGATCGTGGCCGAGAACAGCAGCGTCTGGCGCATCGCGGGCGTGGCCGCCACAATCTTCTTCATAGAGGGCAGAAATCCCATGTCGAGCATGCGGTCGGCTTCGTCGAGCACGAGCAGCGATACGTCGCCGAGCCTGACGGCTTTCTGATCCATGAGGTCGATCAGGCGCCCGGGCGTGGCGATGAGCACGTCGCAGCCGCGTTTGAGGTGTTTGATCTGAGGTTGGTAGGAGAGTCCTCCGACCACGGTAACGATGCGGTGATGAGTAGAGAGGGCGATCGAGCCGCACACCTCGCCGATTTGCTGGGCCAGCTCGCGCGTGGGCGTCACGACGAGCATGAGCGGGCCCGCGCCGCCTTTCGCGTGGCCGAGCGCGTCGAGGGCGGGCAGCGAGAAAGCCCCGGTCTTGCCGGTACCGGTTTTAGCGGCCGCGATGATATCGCGCCCCGCCAGAACGAGGGGGATAGCCTGCTCCTGGACGGGCGTCGGTTCGCGGTAGCCCATGCGCGCGACGGCATCGAGGGCCTGCTTCGACAAGCCGAGTTCGTTGAAATGCTTCAAAGGTTCGTTCCTTTCGGGTTAGCGGACGTGCGCGGGACGGTTGCCCCAGTAGAAGCGCATGAAGTGCTTCTTGCGCAGCGGGTGGTCGGGTGTACGGTGCACCTGAGCGAGCTCGAGCGCCGCACGGGCGACGTCGCGGGCGGCGTCGGGATGGCGGATGGATGCTCCGTTGATGGTCATGGCATCCATGCTGTGGGGGTTCTCCATGATGAACCGCAACGTATTGAGAAGCTCACGCGGCGTGGTCACATGGCGGGCCGCCCCCATGGCCGTGAGCATTTCGACGTTGATCCGTTCCTGACCGTAGGCGCGTCCGAGCAGCAGCATGGGAACCTGCGCGCACAGGCACTCGGTAACGGTGAGCCCTCCTGATTTGCAGATGACCAGGTCGCTTGCTGCCATGAGCGCGGCCATGTCGTCGACGTATCCGAGTACGGTGGCGTTTTCCAAGCCGAATTCGGAGCATTCGCGGCGCAGATGGCGTTCGTATTCCTCGTCGCGGCCGGCGACGAATACGAAGTGCAGGTCGAGCAGCGTGTGCAAATAGGGGGCCAGCTGGTCGAGCGCTTCGCGGAACCGCAGGTAGGGACGCGGCAAGTAGGCTCCGGCCAGGGCGAGCACGACGTGCTTGTCGAGGGGCAGGTCGAACTGCTCGCGCGTTCTTTCCTGATCGTGTTCGACGCGGAACGCCTCGCGCGTGGGAATCCCCGTGATGCGGATGCGCTCATCGCCGATGAGCCGTGCGCGCAGGGTTTCGGCCATGGGTTCGGTGCCGACGCAGAACAAATCCGTTGCACGATGCGGCCAAAGCCCCTCGGTCTCGTAGTCGGTAGGGACGCTGATCACGGGGAAGTCCTGTCCGGTGATCATACGGGCGGCGACGGCGGCATTGGCTCCGGTGATATGCGTGGCGATGACGGCGCAGGGCCTCTTTTCGGCGATGAATTTAGTGAAGGGTGCGTACATAAGGTGGGACCATACGGTGCCCCCGCCCCATAAAAGCCTGCCCGTGAACGTGTAGCGCCAGGTGAGGTCGTAGATTGGGCGGGTCGCTCCCACGAACATGGATGCGGTCCTGTCACCGTCGAACTTATGGCGGCCCCATTCCAGGATGTCGATGACCTCGACTTCCAGATCGCTGGGGATGGCGGGGTCGCCTTCCTGGCGCATGAGCTCGAGCGCTTGAGCGACGGCCTTCGCTGCGCTGCGATGCCCCGACCCGACCGACGCGTGCACGACCATGACCAGATTGCGCTGCATGTGCGGGGCGCTCGCGGCGCTTGGGGCGGCGGGAGAGTTTGGGGCGCTCGCGGCGCTTGGGGCGGCGGGAGAGCTTGTCGCAGGTGCGGCGGACTCGAGGGGTACGGTGTCTGTGGAATCGGGCTTCGTCATGGGGGTATGATAGCCCACGGCGCGTGCGGCGTACGTGCGCGCCTCGCGGAACCCATGGAGAATACGTAGGCTGTTCGGTCGTTTGCGCGTTTGATCAAGGTCCTGCACACCCTTGTGTCCCGCGCCCAGCGCCCTGCGCGTCTTGCGTCCCGCGCGTCTTGCGGGTTCGCGCGCCTCGCGCCTCCGCCCCCGCGCCCTGCGCGCTCTTGCGTTTCGTCCCAGCGCGTCCTCGCGCCGCGCGCCCTTCGCGGGCCCTTGCGCCCGCGCCCAAGCGCCCTGCGTACGTCCCGCGTTCACGTTCTCCGCATGTCCCATGCGAGGAGGAGGAAACCGGATTAGAGGAGGAAACCGCAACATCCCCACAAACAGGTGGGATTTCGTTATTGCAAAGAGCCGTCGGCTTTGCAATAATATTCAGGCTGTTCTTTGGAACGCATCTCGTCCCCATAGTCTAGAGGTCAGGACGCGGCCCTTTCAAGGCTGAGACACGAGTTCGATTCTCGTTGGGGGCACCAAGATCTGGAAAGCCGAACCTTGCGTTCGGCTTTTTTGCGAGCTGGGACGATGTCCTCGGGGCCATCGGCGAGGACGGCGGGCTTATAAGGGTTACGAGCCCCCAAAACGCGGGGTCAAGCGCGGTGGTGGACCTCGCTGTTGGTACAACGGGCGCCCCGGCTGAAATTAACGTACAAAATTGGAGAACGAAATTCTACGACTTGGGAAAACTCCGCGCGAAACGTCGGGTTTCGGAGTTAGCGGCAAGAACGTGCGTCTGCAGGCCCCTCGCAGCCATGGTCCGTGGACAA
>CAUVMU010000129.1:0-5193 GCA_963552775.1 uncultured Eggerthellaceae bacterium
CGACGTGCTCGACGGACCGGAGGCCGATGCGTGCGTTGCCCTGGCGCGGGCCTGCGTCGAGGCTGCGGCATCCGGCGGGCGGGCGCACCTGGATCCCTCCTGCATTCCGGGCGATTGTACGGATCGTCGGGCCGGCGCGTTCGTGTCGATTCACAAGGATGGGGAGCTGCGCGGCTGCATGGGTACCGTCGCGCCGCTTCGGGAAAGCCTCGCGCAGGAAATCGCTTCGAACACCGTTGCCGCAAGCAGTCGCGACCCGCGTTTTCCTCCGGTATCCGTAGACGAGCTCGAACGCCTCGAGTACTCGGTCGACGTGCTCGAGGCGCCGGAACCGATCGGCTCTTCTGACGAGCTCGATCCGGCGCGCTATGGGGTCGTGGTGTCGAAAGGGACACGGCGCGGCGTTCTGCTGCCCGCGCTTCCGGGCGTGGACGATGCTGCCTCTCAGGTTGCGATCGCGTGCGCGAAAGCCGGTATCGCCCCCAACGAGGAGGGAATCGTCCTTGAGCGCTTCGAAGTCGTGCGGCATGGGGGCGAGCGCCCCGCCTGCTCGGGAAAGGGTGCTGCGTCGTGATCGTTGCTCATGCGTCCGGTGCCCCTCGCGCTCCTGCGCGCCCTGCAACGGCATGGGCGACATGCGATTTGTGTCCTCATGCCTGCCGTCTGGCGACAGGGGAGCGCGGTCGCTGTCGTGCACGCGCAAAACGGAACGGCCGGGTCGAACCCGACAATTACGGGCGAATCACGTCGCTGGCGCTCGACCCGATTGAGAAGAAGCCGCTTGCGCGCTTCCATCCCGGGTCGAGCGTGCTTTCGGTCGGGAGTTTCGGGTGCAATATGCGCTGCCCTTTCTGCCAGAACGCTTCCATCGCCCAAGCGGGCGCCGACGACGTCGCCTGGCGTGCCATGAGCGCCGAGGAGGTGGTCGCCCGCGCGCTCGCCCTGAGGGGGCAGGGCTGCATCGGCGTCGCCTATACCTACAACGAGCCGTTGGTCGGCATCGAGTTCGTGCTCGACACGGCCCGCTGCGCACGCGAGGCGGGCCTGGTCAACGTGCTCGTCTCGAACGGGATGGTCTCGGCACGTCGCCTCGAAGGGCTGCTCGGCCTCCTCGATGCGGCGAACATCGACCTCAAGTGCCTCACGGACGAAGGTTACCGCAGCTTGGGAGGGAGCCTTTCCTGTGTGCGGCAAACCATCGAAACGCTTGCAGCGGAGGCGAGCTGCCATCTCGAGGTGACGACGCTCGTCGTTGCGGGTCTCAACGATTCCGCCGACCAGATTGCGGCGATGGCTCGATGGCTCTCCTCGCTCGACCCGCAGATGACGTATCATCTGACCCGTTGCTTCCCGCGATACCGCATGGCGGATTCGCGCCCGACCGACAAGGCCCTCTTGGCCTTCCTCGCGGATATCGCCCGAGAGCATCTTGACGACGTCGTGGTCGGAAACCTGTGAGAAGGACCCGGTATGAGAATCCTCTGCGTTTCAGCCCAGAAGCCCGACAGCACGGGAAGCGGCGTCTACCTCGCCGAGACCGCCCGCGCCTTCGTTTCTGCTGGCCACGAGGTTATGGTCGTCGCAGGTCTCGATGTGCGCGATACTCCCGATCTGCCCGAGGGCGCCCGCCTCGAGGCGGTTCGCTTCAACACGTCCGATTTGCCGTTTCCCGTGGTCGGCATGAGCGACGCGATGCCGTACGAGGCGACGCGCTATAGGGATATGACCCCCGCTATGCTCGAGCGCTTCTATGCCGCGTTCGAAGGGGTTCTTGCGCGCGCGTATGCCGATTTTTTACCCGATCTCGTCATATGCCACCATCTGTATCTGGTCACCGCATTGGCGGTGCGCTTGGCGCCGCCGTGCCCCGTTACAGCCGTCTGCCACAGCACCGATATGCGCCAGATGCGCAGCCACGGTCTTGAGCGGGAGGCCGTAACGGCGGACGTGCGTCAGCTCGATAGGATCTTCGCGCTGCACGACGAGCAGAAAGCCGAGATCGTCGAGTTCTACGGAGTCGACGCGAACCGCATCGTCGTGGTGGGCACGGGCTACAACGCCCAGGTGTTCTGCCCGCGCGACGTGCAAAACCGCCATCAAGGACCGCTGCGCATCGCGTACGCGGGAAAGATATGCCGCAAAAAGGGGCTGGAGAGCCTTATCGCGGCGCTCGACCTCTTGCCGTTTTCGCCCGACGAGCTCGAGGCCGTCCTGGTCGGTGGGAACGGATCGCGCGAGGAGGTCGCCCGAATCGCCGAGCGCGCCGCGCGCTCACGCTACCAGGTGAGCCTGCCGGGCCGCGTTTCCCAAGACGACCTGGTCGATCTGTACCGTACGGCCGACGTGTTCGTGCTGCCCTCGTTCTTCGAGGGGCTGCCGCTCGTGCTCGTCGAGGCGCTCGCCTGCGGCTGCCGGGTCGTCACGACCGATTTGCCGGGGGTTCGCCCCTGGCTTTCCGCCGCGCTGCCCGCTTCCCCTGTCGAGTACGTGGCGCCGCCGCGCATGGAGGGCGTCGACGAGCCGATCGAGGAGGATCTGCCGGCGTTCGAGCGCGCCCTCGCCGCAGCGCTCGAACGCTCCCTGGTCGCCGCACGCGACGAGGGGCCCGCGACGACGGATGCCCGCGCTCTGTCGTGGGAGGCCCTTGTCGTTCGCATGCTCGCAGTCTGCGGGGTCTAGCGAGTCGCAGGGTCGCGCGGTCTCCTGACGGGCGCGCATTCGCCGTCTGAGGGGTCTAGCGAGCCGCAGAAGGCTCAGGCTCGCGGCGCACTTCGAACGAGAGGTAGGGGTTGGCGAACGCGGCGCGCGTGCACACGTTCGCGAAACGGAAAAGGTAGCTGTCAAGGTTCGCGTCGCCATCGTCGAGCACGAGCTCGATGCGGGACGGGTGGGCGAGGTCTCCGAGGCAGTCTGCGAGCGCGGCGAGGTTCTCACCGTAATAATCGGGGAAGACGAGCGCGCCTTTGAGACGGCGATGCAGGTCGGCGGGTGACGTGAGGTCGCGCTCGCGCAGAACGGCGATATGCGGGGAAGGGTTCGTGCCCATGGGTTCTCCTAGTACAGCTGCTCGAAGGTCCGGTAATGGTCGTCGGTGTAGTAGATGAGCCCGTCGTTCGAGAACACGATGCGCTTCGCGTTGCGGTAGCCTTCCGTGTAATCGATGTCGCATTCCGTCCACGTGCGCCCCTTCGCGTCGGGCAGCGCCCCCTCGTCGTTATAGAAGCGGCTGCCCCCGATGCTCTTTCCGGGAAGGACCTCGGCGAGGTTTCCCGCATCGCTGTCCCAGCCGGCCGCGCGCGCCTTCGTCTTCGACACGAAGTTGTCCGGCAGGTGCCCGTAGGTGTGGATGTAGAGCGCCACCTCGTCCTTCGAGGTGTACGAGCCGTCCTCGTCGATCGTGGTATCCGCGGTCGCTTCGCGTGCATCGGTGCTCTCCGATGCACTGTTCGCCGCTGGGGATGTCGGCGTAGCGCTCGTGGGAGACGTTTCGATGCAGCCTGCAAGCGCGAGGGAGAACGCGAGCATCGCCGCAATGAGGATGCCGAGCGTAACAGCGATGCGCGCGGGTGCAAGCCGTTTTCCCCGATGAGGCGCAGGTGGTGCGAGACGGGTCGGCATGGACGCCCTTTCGTCGGTGCGGATAGCGAATTCGAGCGGAAACAGCATAGCATGCTATTTCGGGAAGGCCGTTGCATCTCTTCCTTATTATTCATAAATGCTTCCTTGCAGTGAGTTGATATTTCGTTGGATCTCAACGCTCTGACCTTGGCTTTACATTGTAGAATTCCCTGAATCTCACCGTTTTGGGACAACGCATCGCTCGGTCGAGCACCATTGCAGCCTTCTCGAGCCTGTCCTCAGATTCGTTCATGATGACGTGGAACAGGTTCAGATACCTATCCAGGCCGTCGCGGCTGGACCCCGAGTGGGCGCGCAGGAACGTCTTCGGCAGGAAGCACATGTGGTTCACGGGGCGCAGCGGATTCTGTTTGTCGGGCGCCCCTATGAGCGTCCTGCCGTTATGCGCCTCGCTGAAGAGCCCCGGATCGCGGACGAGCTTGTTGTGAGCGGTCTCCATGTCGTGGACGATATGCGCCCCTCGGCGATCCTGGCCCCCAACGCCGCCCATGTCCTCTCGCTCGTCGTCATGCCCTTGCCCTCATTGACGAACACGGGCCTTCCTGAGCCGTCGACGCCGACGGCGATGCGGATCTTGTTGCGGGAGAGCCCGCGCGGCGACTTCCCGTCGGGGCGGTGCCAGAGCTTGCCCGCCGCCTCCGAGACGTACGTCTCGTCGATCCGCGCCTTGCCGGCGAGGACGGTGTCATCCTGGACGCCCTCGAGCACGGCGAAAAGCCTCGCCATCCAGTATGGCAGCGTGGTGTTGCTGCGCCTGCCCTCCCTGGTCATAAGCGATACGCTCGCGTACGAGAAGGTTTGGAGGAGGAAGTCCGCCCACGCCGACAGCGGCAGCTTCCTATCGTCGAATGCCGTTCCCGTGACCGGCGCCGACGCCTTGCGGCACGACGTGCGCCGGTAACGCCGCGCCCCGTCCTTGTCGCAGCCGAACCCGACTATGCGGCCGCCGCAGGACGGGCGACCGTCCCTCTCGTACCCGTTGAAGAACCCGACATCGCCGCCGAACGCCTCGTGCCGGAATTCGTACATGCTCCTGTGGCTGCTGCGCACGAGCGCCTGCACGGGCGTCAGCTCGCATTCGGGCATGCCGTCCCAAGGCGCCGACGACGCAGACGGCGCGCGCCGCTTCTTTCCGCTCATGGTGGTAGTCCTTGTCCGGCCGCAAGGACGGCGACGGCGCCAAGGACTACCACATCCGCGAGAAGCCGTCGCCGCCCATCCGGCCTTTCTCGCGGATGCCGGCACATAAAAACTTGCTTGGTCTAATCATAGGGCTGCTCCCTGCTCTCGCAGGTGCTCGGATATCAACTCACTGCAAGGAGGGATTTTTTCTTAATTCCGCTCGGCGTACTTTCCGGCTTTGGCTTTGCGGGATTTCCTCCTTTTCTCAACCAGCTGGGCGGGCGCGCATGGTGACGCGAGGGTCGCGCCCCGGCCCCGGCTTAAGCCGACCAAAAGCGCATGGACAGAAATCGGGATTGTGCATAGGCCGTGGACGAAAATCGGGATTGTGCATAGGTCCGAAGAGGAGCCCGCGGAAGCCCCCGAGCACGC
>CAUVMU010000130.1:0-5152 GCA_963552775.1 uncultured Eggerthellaceae bacterium
TCGGCCGAAGCGAAGCGCCTGCAAAGGACGCGCGGCCGTAGGCCCCAGCGTGACCGTCGATGTAGAAAGCAGGGCGCGAGCAGGGCCCGAGCAGGGCCCGAGCGCCGCCTTCCCTGCAATCCAAAAACCCCGGAACGGCCGCAGCCGCCTCGGGAGAGCGCTTACAGCTCCTCGAACATGTCCTTGCTCAAACCGCACACCGGGCACACCCAGTCCTCAGGAATATCCTCGAACGCGGTCCCCGGAGCGATACCGCTGTCGGGGTCCCCCACCTCGGGGTCGTAGACGTACCCGCACGGGCAAACGTACTTCTTCATTGCAAGTCCTCTCTTTCGAAACACCCCTGGCCTCGCATGCGCAGCACCGCGATGCCGCAGCACTGCCTCTATGCGGCCTCCTATTCCTGCGGAAGCAGCAGCTGGGCTATCTGCACGGCGTTCAGCGCCGCTCCCTTGCGAATCTGGTCGGCCACGACCCAGAACTGCAGGCCGTGCCTTACCGACGGATCCTCGCGCAGACGCCCCACGTACGTATCGTTCGTGCCCGCAAGAAGGCCAGGCATAGGATACACGTTGTTGGCGAGCTCGTCCATCAGCGTGATGTTCGGTGCCGCGATAAACGCCTCGCGTGCCCGCTCGACGCTGATAGGACGCGCGAACTCCACGTTGACCGACTCGCCGTGGCAACGCAGCACAGGAACGCGCACGCAGGTCGCAGCAACCTGGATAGTATGGTCGCCCATGATCTTCTTCGTCTCGACGATCATCTTCCACTCTTCCTTGGTGGTGCCGTCATCGAAGAAGCGATCGATATGGGGGATGCAGTTGAACGCGATACGGTGCTGGAAGGCGTCGACCGTAAGCTCGTCGTCGGGCACGCCGTCGAGGTAAGCCCGTGTCTGGTCGAACAATTCGGCCATGGCCGCAACGCCCGCACCGCTCGCTGCCTGATAGGTCGACACGACTACGCGCTTGATCGGCGCGATGGCGTGCAGAGGCGCGAGCGCTACCACCATCTGGATCGTCGAGCAGTTGGGGTTGGCGATGACGCCGGAATGCCAGGAGACGTCATGCGGGTTCACCTCGGGAACGACCAGCGGCACGTCGGAGTCCATGCGGAAGGCGCTCGAGTTGTCGATCATCACCGCGCCCGCGTTCACCACGGCCTGGCGCATGGTCATGGAAACCCCCGCGCCTGCGGAGAACAGCGCGATATCGACACCGGCAAACGACTCGGCCGTCATCTCGAAGACCGTCAGCTCGCCTGCCGGAACCTCACCGCAACCTTCGAACGCGACCTTCTTGCCCGCCGAACGCGCCGAGGCGAGCAGGCGCACCTCGCTCGCCGGGAAGTCCAGATCGTGCAGCACTTTCAGAAACTCGTTGCCCACAGCCCCCGTGGCCCCGGCAACAGCGACGACCGGATGAGCCGGCATCTTCTTGTTCCACGCCATACGATCAGCTCCTTGCGTTCGACCGCGCAAACGGCCTAGCGTCCCTTGTTCATCTTCGCAGCGATTTCCTCGGAAGAAAGCTGCGTTTCCTCGAACACCTCGTCGGAATCGAGCCCGAACTCCGTATGCAGGCAGCGCACGGTCGCAGCGGCCTGCGCGGCATCGACGACTACCGAAAGACGGATGGGCGACGTCGAAATGGCGAGAATGTTGATCTTGTTCTCGCCGAGCACCGTGAACGCGCGGGCCGCAACGCCCGGCGAGGACTTCATGCCCGTGCCCACGAGGCTGATCTTGGCGATGTCCTCATCGATCGAGATCTCGCGCGCCGCAATCTCGGGCAGCAGCCGTTCGAGCGTTTCGCGTGCGCGACCCAAATCGGCATCCGGGCACGTAAAGCTGATATCGGTGACGCCGGCCTCCGAGATGTTCTGGATGATCATATCGGTATTGACCATGTTCGCTGCGAGTCCGCTAAACACCTTGGCCGCCACGCCCGTGGTATCGGGGACGCCGCGTATCGTGACCTTGACCTCGGACGTATCGTGAGCGATACCGGTGATGACCGCTTCTTCCATCATGTCGCAAGCCTCCTTGACGTACGTCCCCTCGACGTCGGAAAACGCCGAGCGGGAATGGATGGTGACGCCGAACTTCTTCGCAAACTCGACCGCGCGCATCTGCAGCACGCCCGACCCGGCGGCCGACATCTCGAGCATGTCGTCGTAGGATATCTGCTCGAGCTTGCGGGCGTGGGGGCACACGCGCGGATCGGCCGAGTACACGCCGTCCACATCGGAGTAGATCTCGCACACGTCGGCGCCGATTCCCCAGGCGACGGCCACAGCCGTCGTGTCCGATCCGCCGCGCCCGAGCGTGGTGATGTCGCCTGACGCATCGATTCCCTGGAAGCCCGCGACCACGGGAACGGCCCCGGCGCGAATGGCGTCCATGATGCGCTCGCTGTGCACTTTCACGATCTTGGCCTTGGCATGCATGCCGTCGGTCTCGATGCCGGCCTGACGGCCCGTGAAGCTCATGGCCTTGTAGCCGCGCGCCTCGATAGCCATCGCGAGCAGCGCCATGGCAACCTGCTCGCCCGTCGAGAGCAGGCGGTCCATTTCGCGCTGAGGGGGGTTCTTGTTGAGCGCGCGCGCCAACCCGACCAACTCATCGGTCGTCTTGCCCATCGCGGAAACAACGGCCACCACGTCGTTGCCCTCCTGCTTGCGCGCGATGAGGCGCTGTGCAACCTTTCGGATGCGCTCGGGAGAGGCGACCGACGTACCGCCGAACTTGCAAACGATCAGTGCCATGCTGCTCTTTCTGCCAGGATGAACGCACTCGTACGGCAACCACTATAGCAAACGAACGTACAGGCGCGCCGTACGCACGCTGCAGCCTGCGGGTTTTCCAGGAAAACGGCGCAGGAGCTAGGCCTCCAGAGGACCGGTCCCCTTCCCACATGCGACGCCGGGCCCGAAAACTACCCCTAAAAGCGGCTCGGCATGCGCGTGAGCAGCACGAAACCCGCGACGAACAGGACCGAGATGGACAGCACGCCGAGCGAGGCATCGCCGGTGAGCTGCGTGAACACGCTCACGAGGAACGTGCCGAGCACGGCTGCGTACTTGCCCAGAATATCGAAGAACCCGTAGTACTCGTTGGCATGCTCCTTTTCGATGAGCTTGCCGAACTCCGAGCGCGAAAGCGCCTGGATACCGCCTTGGAACAAGCCCACGCACACGGCCAGCATCCAGAACTCGGTCGCCGTGCGCAGGAACAGCGCCGCGAACAGCGTGATGAAGAAGTAGGCCCCCACCGCCACGAGCAGCATGCGCCGCGTACCGAAACGGGTGGACAAGCGCCCGTAGGCGATGGCCGAGGGGAAGGCTACGAACTGGGTGACGAGCAGCGCGAGCACGAGCTGGGTGGCGTCGATTCCCAGATCGGTGCCGTAGCTTGTGGACATCTTAATCACCGTGTGGACGCCGTCGATGTAGAAGAAGTACGCGAGCATGTACATGAGCAGGCGCTTGTCGCGCGCGATATGGGAAAGCGTGCGGCTGAGGCCCACGAACGTATCCCTGAACAGGCGCTCGGTCCGCGGTTTGAAGTGCGTTTGATGAACGTTCCTGATAAGGGGAACGGCGAAGGCGGCCCACCACAGCGCCGTGATGATGAACGCGATGCGCATGCCGAGCGCCGTGTCGACCCCCACAGCGCTCCCGCCGAGCACGATGCCCAAACAGGCGATGAACGGAACGCACGAGCCCACGTAACCCCAGGCGTACCCGTTCGAAGACACGATATCGTAGCGGTCCTCCGTCGTGGCGTCGACCAAGAACGCATCGTAGAACACCATGGAGCCGTTGAGCATGACGGCCGCCACGACGTACACGATAAGGAACGGCAGGGCCTCGGAAAAGAACCCGAGCGACGCGCAGGCGACCGCACCGGTGCCGATAGCGCCGATGAGGAACTTCTTCTTGTTGCCCTTCAAGTCGGCAAGACTTCCCAACATGGGCATGAGCAGCGCCAGGATGAGCGATGCGGCCGTTTCGGCATAGCCCCAGGCCACCACGATCGACGCACCCGGCTCGACGAGCGACTTGAAATAGACCGGAATCAATGCCGTCGAAAGCAGGACGAACGCGGAGTTCCCCGCATCGTAGAGCACCCAGCTCTTCTCCTGCTTCGTCATCTTGAACGCCATACCAACCCCTGCCTGGAAGCCCCCCGAGCCCATCTCTTTGCACAACGATTCGCAAACGGGAGCCTCGCTCCCTCGCGCCGGACAATTGTATATGCTAACCTGCGACCGAAGCGCAGAATCGGAACCAAGGGACGGAAACACCATGCCAGCTCTCATAACGCACGATACGTTCGGCCGCGAACTACATGAGCGCAACCCCCATGTCGCCGGGGCGACCTCGGAGGAGCGCGACGCCTTCCTGCTGGGCAACCAGGGCCCTGACCCGCTGTTCTACAGCATAGCCAGCCCGAGCCTGTGGGAGTTCTCGAACCTGGGGTCCGTTATGCACGACCGCAAGCCGAGCGAGCTTCTGGTCGCGTTCAAGCAGTCCATCGACATCCTCGATCCTGAGGACCGCGCCATCGGCCGCGCCTACGCGCGCGGCTTTTTGGCGCACTACACCCTCGACTGCCTCGTGCACCCCCTCGTGTACTGCCAGCAGTTCGCCTTCTGCGACGCGGGAATCGAAGGTCTCACGCGCAGGGCCGGATCGGAGGTTCATGCCGTCATCGAGTCGGATATCGACGAGATGGTGCTGTTCGTAAAACGGGGGACGACCGTTCGCAACTTCTTCCCCTGGCGCGAGATCCTGTGCGCCGACGAGCACGTACTCGACGTCATCTCGCTCATGTACGCTTACGTGGCGCTCACCGTGTACGGCACGGCCGCGCCGCGCGTCCTTTTCTCCAAATCGGTGCACAACTTCCGACACATCCAGCATTTGTTCCATTCGCCGCACAGCGGGAAACGCGCGGCGTTCGTGCGCCTCGAACGGCTGTTCCGCGACCGCTCGCTCTACGACGCCATGAGCCACCGCGCCGTTGAGCGCATGGAGAGCGTCTACGCGAACCACGAGCGCGCCGCCTGGGAGAACCCCTTCACGAAAGCGACGTGCACCTCGAGCTTCTGGGACCTCTACGACCGCGCCTTCACCGTGACCGCCG
>CAUVMU010000131.1:0-5145 GCA_963552775.1 uncultured Eggerthellaceae bacterium
CGGAAAGCGAAACGTAGGGTATGGTCACGGATTTGTTCGCCGCGCCGCCGGCCGTCTCGATCTTCACGGTGCACACGCCGAAGATGCGCTGCAGCAGCTGCGCCCGGTGGTTCACCGACTGGACGCGCATGTAGGGTACGTGCACGTGGCGCTTCGTGATGATTCCCGAATGCAGGTTGAACTCCCCCGCCCCGAACGAGTACCACAGGCGTTTGTAAGAGAGCACATGATAGAGCTCAACCACGCCGAATACGACGAGGAACAGCAGGATCGCGGCACCGAGGCCTACGAGGGACGCGCCGGTAAAACCGCGCGCTCCCATATCGCGCAGCAACGCTGCAAGCCCCTGCCCGCCCGAGATGGCGACGACGGCGCAGAATCCCACGGTGCTGATGAGCGGCCGTAGCCACAGGTACGAGGAGTGGACATGGTAGGCGGCATCCGTCTCGTGCATACCGTAGACGGGCCGACTACCGGGGGCGCCTGCTCCGTAGTCTGCAGGAGTACCGGGGGCGGCCTGCGCGTCGGAAGCAATTCCCCCGTTCGCCCCGTGAGCAGCCTGTGCGCCGGAAGCGTTCGGCTCGTAGCCAGATGCAGCGCCGGGAGCATCGGGGATGTTCGGCCCAGAGCCAGGCGCAGTGCCGGAAGCGTTCGCATCGTTTCGGCCGTGAGCGGCTGGCGGGAAGGGGGTCTTCGTTTCCTCCATGGCTACACGTCCTCACGGGCCAGACGAGCGAGTTCGGCGGCCCTGTCACGCAGCGTCTCGGCAACCTGCATGCCCAAACCGGGAATCTCGTGCTCGCCAGCGGCGGTCGACACGGTCACGCTCGAGAGGCGGAACAGGCGCAGGATGGGGCCTTGGCGCGTATCGGTGTTCTGCACGCGGATGAACGGGATGACCGTGCGCTTGCGCCAGATGATGCCCGTGGCGATGTCGAGGTAGTCGACGCTCACCTCGTAGCGCCAGCGGATGAACCGGATGGGCGGCAGTACGACGAGCCAGACGATGTTCGCGACAACGAAGAACGCCGCGGCCCCGTACAGCACAAGCGAACCTGCGGCCCGCTCCTCTGCGACATGCTCGAGCAGCATCCCGAGCGCCGCAAGGGAAAGCGACGCGAACAGAATCCAGATGAAATCGTTGAGACGCCATACGTTCTTGATGCGCGGGTTGAGCTGACAGGCGGGCAAAGGTTTCATGAAACGGTCCCTTCTCGAAAATAACTTTTCTAGTATACAGGAAGGCGAACGGGTCTTAGGCGATGCGGCTCAGACACGCGATTATCTCCAAGACGGCTCTCCAACTTCGGAAAGCATCCAGGACAGCTCTCCAATTTTTGAAAGAAAGCCGGGAGAAATTACTAACGTGCAAAGTTTGGGAAATCCGGCGTTTCGCGCGGCGTTTTCCCGGGTCGCGGAATTTCGCTCGCAAACTTTGCACGTTAAATCGAGCCATGATGACCTGCGTATAGAAAAAGGGCCGGCATCTGGAGGAGTCCGATGTCGGCCCTGTGAAGATTCGCCCTTGAACACCGCAAGAGCATCGAGCGCTGCGGCCGTCGGTTGAACGACGTGCGAAGCATCGTGGAGCCGCGTCAGGGACGCTTGACGTTTCGCAAGACCAAGCCCTCGCTGCCGCGGTCGAGAGCTCTACGCCTCGTGGGAGCGGCGCGGCGTGCGCGTGCTCGCCAAACGGTTCGTGCGTCCGGGACGGTTGTCGCGCTCGGGACGCTCGATGCGTCCACGCGAGCCGTTTCCAGCGGAAGCATCGGGCTTGTCGAGACGGTCGAGCGAGATCTTACCCGATTTCGAGTCGACCTCGAGCACCTTCACCTTGATAATCTGGCCGAGCGAAAGAACCTCTTCCACCGTGGCGACGCGACCGTTGGCAACGCGCGAGATGTGGAGCAGACCGTCCTTGGCGGGAGTAAGCTTCACGAAGGCGCCGAAGTCCTTGATGCCCACGACCTCGCCTTCGAACTCCTCGCCCGCCTCGGGCTCCTTCACAATGCCGAGAATCATAGCCTTGGCGGCCGCACCTGCGGTGCCGTCGACTGCGGCGATGTGAATCGTGCCGTCCTCCTGGATGTCGATCTGCGCGCCGGTCTCCTCCTGGATGCCGCGCACGACCTTGCCGCCGCTGCCGATAACGTCGCGGATCTTGTCGACGGGAATATGGATGGTCTCGATGCGCGGGGCGAAGTCGGAAAGCTGCTCACGCGGAGCGGCGATTTCGGCGAGCATGGCGTCGAGAATGAAGGCGCGGCCGCGTTTTGCCTGCTCGAGGGCACGCGAGAGAATTTCGATCGAAAGACCGCGCGCCTTGTTGTCCATCTGAAGAGCGGTGATGCCGGCTGCGGTGCCCGTCACCTTGAAGTCCATGTCGCCGAGGAAGTCCTCGATGCCTTGGATGTCGGAGAGGATGACCACGCCGTCGTCCTCCTTGATGAGGCCCATGGCGATACCGGAAACCGGCGCCTTAATCGGCACGCCGGCGTCCATGAGGGACAGCGTCGAGCCGCAGGTGGAGGCCATGGAAGACGAACCGTTCGACTCGAGCACCTCGGAGACGATGCGGATGGCGTAGGGAAACTCGTCCTCGCTCGGGAGCACAGGCACAAGCGCGCGTTCGGCAAGGGCGCCATGACCGACCTCGCGGCGCTTCGGCGCACCCATGCGACCCGTCTCGCCGGTGCAGTACGGCGGAAAGTTATAGTTGTGCATGTAGCGCTTGCCCTCGGTGGGCTCGATGGTATCGAGGCGCTGCCACTCGTTGAGCATCCCGAGCGTGCAGATGGAAAGCACCTGGGTCTGGCCGCGCTGGAACAGGCCCGAACCGTGGACGCGGGGCAGGTAGCCGGGCACGATGTGCAGCGGGCGGATCTCGTCGGCAGCACGTCCGTCGACGCGTTCGCCCGTCTCGATGATCATGCGGCGCATGGCGTGCTTCTCGAGCTTCTTGAGAGCGGCCGCGATGTCGGATTTCCACGCGGTCCGTTCCTCATTAAAGAACTGCTCAGCGGCAATACGCTTCTTCAGGTCGTCGACCTTGCCCATGCGGGAGAGCTTGTCCGCATCCTTGAGGGCGGCGGACATCTCGTCGTAGAACGCCTCGACGCGCTCGGCGATGACCGGGTCGGGCGTGCGAACGACCCACTCGACAGGCTCAATGGCGCAGCGGTCGAGGAAGCGCTGCTGGGCCTCGCAGAACGCGGCGATGGCCTTCTGGCCGAACGACATAGCGGCGAGCATGTCCTCTTCGGCGATTTCGTCTCCGCCGGCCTCGATCATGGAGATGTAGTCGGCCGTACCCGCGATGACCAGGTCGAGGTCGGAAGCCTCCTGCTCGGCGAAGGTGGGGTTGACCACGAAGTCGCCGGTCTCGGGATTGCGCCCGATGCGCACGCAAGCGACTGGACCGTCGAACGGGGCGGCGCCGAGCATGAGCGCGGCCGAGGCGCCCTGGACGCACACGGTGTCGATGGGGTTCGTCTGGTCGGCCACGAGCGTGGTCGCGACGACGTGGACCTCGTTCTTGAAGCCGTCGACGAAGCCGGGACGGATGGGACGGTCGATCATACGGGCCGTCAGCGTGCCCTTTTCGGAGGGGCGCGCCTCGCGTTTGAGGTAACCGCCCGGAATGCGGCCGACGGCGTACATCTTCTCGATGTAGTCGACGGTCAGCGGGAAGAAGTCGTAGTCCTTTTCCTCCTTGGAGATGACGGCGGTGACGAGCACCGTGGTGTCGCCCTGGGTGACGAGCACCGCGCCGGACGCCTGCTTGGCAAGCTCTCCGGCCTCGAAGCGGTACTTCTTGCCGTACAGCTCGAAGGATTCGACGATTTTTTCCATATTCACAGTTCTTTCTCTTATTTGCCGGCCCTATTGCAGGCAAACCGTCTTCGGGTGCGCTACTTGATGTTCGCGCGCCCGCGACTGCGCTGCGCCCTTGCGCAGACAGCCGCCGAGGATCGGGGTTTTCCCGAGAACCCGCATTTTGTGGACGTAAGCCCTGGGGAATCTATCCCCGAGTATGGAGGAACCCGCCGAAGCGGGCTCCCGACCAACTAAATATTGTCGCGAATACCGAGCTTCTTGATGAGCGCGCGATACTCCTCGATGTTGCGCTTCTTGATGTACTTCAAGAGACCGCGACGACGACCGATGAGCTTCATGAGGCCACGACGGGAGTGGTTGTCCTTCTTGTGGACCTTCAGATGCTCGGTCAGGTTGCGGATACGCTCCGAGAGAATGGCGATCTGGACCTCGGCGCTGCCGGAGTCGCCTTCGCCCTTGCCGAATTCAGCGACGAGCTCGGCGGTACGCTCCTTGGTAATGCTCAACTTATCTGCCACAATAGCCACCTTTCCGCGTCGAAGCGCGATAATGCCCGAACGGGCCCGGTCGCTCCGATCCGAGTAGGCAAGCGGTGGCGCATGCCTACCAAGAAGGGAGTCGCTGCATGTGCAGCCTGATTATTGTAGGATATTGGGCAGGTGCGGGGCAAGACGGGCATGTGGCTCCCACAACATGAGCATAATCTGCGGTTTTATCTCGCGCGCAAATCCCGCCAAAGCATCGAGAACAGCCCGAAGCGCGGGGAGGACCGCCTACGCCGAAGCGGCCGCCTGCGCCTCGGCTCGGGCGGCGCGCAGGCCGTGCACGAGCTGGTCGGTGCACGAAGTCGGGCGCCTGCCGCAGCGGTTCCCCTCGAGCAGCCCCGCTACTTCGTCGACGGTCATGCCGGATACAAGCTTCGAGATAGCCTGCAGGTTGCCCGCGCAACCCCCTTCGAAGTCGACATGAGATATGCGCTCGCCGTCAAGCTCTATGTTGATAGCGCGGGAACAAACGCCGCGCGGTCGGTACGTGTACATCGGTATCCCTCGTCTCAAAAGCGTATTTCGAGTTGCAAGTATCTCATGAGGGCACGAGAGCCGAGCGTTAAAAAGGAAAAACTCAGAAGAGCGATACCGAGCGGACAATCGGCGGTCAACCTTGATCGACGTTTCGCGAACGTGGGGCTCCGAACAAGGAATGCTCCCCTGGCCCACCTGTTTTGGAAGTTCGATTGGTTCCCAGCAGAGCAGCGCGCAGGGTTTGCGGGAACCGGGCGCCCGGCCTCCGCGGGTCGAGAAATCCGCG
>CAUVMU010000132.1:0-5081 GCA_963552775.1 uncultured Eggerthellaceae bacterium
GAGCGCATGGCTGGCAGCCATGAGGTCAGGGGTTCGATCCCCCTAGGCTCCACCAGATTGTTTTCGCAGGTCATCGTTTAGATTTCAGTGGCCTACTCTGTTTTGAAAGCTCTTTTTCCACACCGTGATCTGGGGGCCGCTCGGCACCACGCAACTCGCCGGACGCGCCCGCCGCATCGCAACTCGCCCGCAGCATCGCAACTCGCCCGCCGGACGCGCGCAGCACGAGCTGCGGAACGCAAGATCGGCAATGCGCAAGAGAGCCCCATCGGAACAACGACCGATGCGAGAACCCCATCGGAACAACGGCCGATGCATCTGCGGGCGGTATTTCCGGTACCCGTTGGTCCGGCCGGCTGCAACCGCGGACAACGGCCGATGCGAGAGCCCCATCGGAACAACGACCGATGCCGCACGAAGGCGGCATCGGCTCCATGTTACTCGGTTATCGTCGCTCCAAAAACAAAGCCCGAAACGCTAGGCCTCGGGCTTCTCGGAAGCGTAGAACGTCGCTTTATCGAACACGCTGGCAATGGTCTGATCGCTCCCCGCGAACGGCAGATGGATAAATTCCCCAACGGTGGGGACCAGCTCGCTGCAATCGACGTAGTGGCCTTTCTCGTTCATCTTCGACGTATCCTGAACGCGCCAGTAGCTATCGTTCACGTCGGTGAGGTAGTAGCTCGAGCCGTCAACGTCCATGTAGATCGAATGCTTCGCAAGCAGGTACATTGGCAGCTCATCGAATGACACGTCCAGAGCATCTGCGGCTTTCACTCCCATAGCGACCCCTTTCGGATTTGGCTCTTACAGCTGTTTTCATAATAGCAATTCCCGCAGCGGGTTTCAGTGCGAATAACGCTTTTTTGGGAGCCTTTCGAGAACGCACGGCCTTTGGCGCCCCCGAGCGCCCGAGAGCGCGCGGCGCCGTGCCGCGTCCATCGTCGATGCGATACGGGCGTCCCCGAGCGCCCGGAAGCGCGCGCGGCCTTCGACGCGCGCGACGCACCTAGTCGGCCCGTCGGCGCAGATAATCACCGGGAAGAAGCAGCTCATCGACCAAGAACGCGTAGTGCTCCCCCGCTCGGTTCGCCAGCGACACCGCCTCGGGAACGGACGCCGCACGCACCTGATCGAACGACATCCCGCGCTCAACGAAGGGCAGCCCGCCATCTGCAGGAACGAGCAGCTCGATGGAGCGCACGCGCACAATCCGCGTCTCCCTCCCGGGCGAGAGCACCTCGAGTTCGTCGCGCTCGAAGAAGCGATTGCGGCACAGCACTGTGACCCGCCAGGCTCCCTTCCCCAACCCACCTGCGGGCTCGCACGCCTCGACCGTAGCCGCATGCAGATACTCCCTGATATAGCCGTCGCGCTCGGACGAAAGTCCCGCATCCCCGAAGTAGAACCCGGTGCCGTACGGACGGTGCGATACGGTTTCCAACTCGCGCGCAGCCGCCTGCACGTCTCCCCCGTCGAGCGCACGACGATAGGCGCCCACGACCGTCGCCACGTAGAACGCGCGTTTGTTACGCCCCTCGATCTTGAACGAGTCGACGCCCGCCGCAGAAAGCTCTCCCAAATGGCGTACCATGTTGAGATCCTGGGCATTCAGAACGTACGACCCCGACCCGTCCTCTTCCAAAGGGAAGTACTCGCCCGGCCGCTTCTCCTCCACGAGCGCATAGCGCCAGCGGCACGACTGGGCGCACGCGCCCTTGTTGCCCGAGCGGTTCGCCATGACGGCGCTCAGAAGGCATCGTCCCGAATACGCCACGCACATGGCGCCATGCACGAACGCTTCAATCTGCAGTTCGCGCGGCGATGCGGCGCGCATGTCGGCGATGTCGTCGAGGCTCATTTCGCGAGCGCACACGATGCGCGACGCTCCCAGACTGTGCCAGCGCGTTGCCGCAGCGGCGTTGCATACGCTCGCCTGCGTGCTCACGTGCAGCTCGACGCCCGGCGCATGGTCCTGAGCCACGGAGAACGCCCCTAAATCGCCCACGATGAACGCATCGGCGCCCGCGTCGGCCAGCGCCTCGCAGTAAGCGGGAAGCGCGCGAATGTCGCTCGCGTCCATGAGCGTGTTGAGCGTCACGTGCACGCGCACGCCTGCGGCATGGGCGAACGATAAGGCCTCGCGCGCCTCATCGAGCGTGAAGTTATCGGCTCGCGCGCGCATGCCGAAGCGATCGACGGCCAGATAGACCGCATCGGCCCCGAAGCGCACAGCGGCTTCAAGCTGCTCGCGTCCTCCCGCCGGCGCCAAAAGCTCCGGCGTCACGGACGGATGCAGAACAAGGCTGTGGCCTTCGCCCATGATCCACCTCGGCCTTCACCTGGCGACAAGCGCCGATTACGCACGCGAAACGCGAGCGCCCTGGGGAGTATCCTCGATGACGAAGCCGAGCGCCGCCAAGCGGTCGCGCACCGCGTCCGCCCGCGCCCAGTCCTTCGCCGCACGCGCGACCTCCCGCGCATCGAGCAGCGCCTGCACGCATGCCCATCCGTCGCCACCGGAAAAGCCCGCCAGCTCAGCGGCGAGACTCGCAATCTCGGCGGGGTACTCGTCGGAGGGGCGCACCGCCTCATCGCGCGCGAGAGCGTCCTTCACGTCGATGCCGAGCACGTCGAGCAGCTCGGCTACGGCATCGGTCAGTTCCAGCGACAAAGCCGCGTCGGCGGTCGAAAGCGCCAGCCCGTCGAGCAGCGCGTTTATTTCGGCGACGTAGTCGAACAGCACGCCGAGCCCGCGGCTCGTATTGAAATCGTCGTCCATGGCGAGCACGAAATGGAACTTCAGCTCGCGCACCATCTTCCTGACCGCATCGGCATCGAGCTTGCCCTCCTCACCGCCTGCCCTCTCCCGTGCCCATGCGGCGTTCTTGAGCGCGTTCTTGATGCGCCCGAACGCCGTGGCAGCCTCGGCGAGGCGTTCCTGCGAGAAATCGAGCGGGCTGCGGTAATGCGTCTGCAGCATAAGGAAGCGCAGCACGTACGGGTCGCACGTCTTCAGCACATCGCGCAGGAGCTTGAAGTTACCCAGCGACTTGCTCATCTTCTCGGAGTCAATCTGCAGCATGCCGCCATGCATCCAGTAACGCGCGAACTCCTTGCCCGTCGCGGCCTCGGCTTGGGCGCACTCGGTCTCGTGATGCGGAAACACCAGATCGGCCCCGCCGCCATGGATGTCGAACGGCAGCCCCAGGTATTTGCGCGACATGGCCGAGCATTCGAGATGCCAGCCGGGACGACCCTGACCCCAGGGCGAATCCCACGCCGGCTCGCCCGGTTTGGCCGCCTTCCACACCGCGAAGTCGAGCAGGTCGCGCTTGCGGTCGTCAACCGCGCACCCGGCGCGCAGCTCGCGATGGCCCGACTCCATCTCGTCGACGTTGCGCCCTGAAAGCGATCCGTAGCTGGGCAGCGAGCGCACGCTGAAATACACGTCGCCCTCGACCTCGTAGGCGTGCCCACGCGCGACCAGCTCCTCGACGAGCGCGATCATCGCGGGAATCTCCTCGGTGGCCTTAGGGCGCACCGTGGGATCGAGCACGTTGATGGCGTGCATGTCCTCTATGAACGCGCGCGTGTACTCCGCCGCGACCTCGGCAGCCGGGCGCCCTTCCTCGTTGGCGCGTGCGATGATCTTGTCGTCGACGTCCGTGACGTTCGAAACGTAGGTGACCTCGAAGCCGCGCCACGTAAAATAGCGGCGGATGACGTCGAACGACATGAACGTGCGCGCATTGCCGATATGGATGTAGTTGTACACGGTGGGGCCGCACACGTACATACGCACCTTGCCGTGATCGTGCATGGTGAAATCGACTTTCGCGTGCTGCTTCGTATCGTAGATCTTGATCATGAGCGTCCCGACCCCTCGTCTTCATAAGGAACAGGGCCCGCGCATAAAACGGCCCCGAACAGTCTCTCGAATTGTAGCACAGGCGGTTGGGAGCGCGTCAGCGCACGCGCGCGAGCAGGCACACGGCCGTGGCTGAGATGCCCTCCTCGCGGCCTTCGAAGCCGAGACGCTCCGTCGTCGTGGCCTTCACGCCGACGTTGTCCACGGCGATTCCCATGGCATATGCAAGGTTTTCGCGCATGGCCTCACGGTACGGCGAGAGCTTGGGGGCCTGAGCCGCAACGACCGAATCGACGTCGAGGATGTCGAACCCCGCCGCGCGCACCGTTTCGGCCACGCGCGAGAGCAGCACGAGCGAATCGGCGTCTTTGTAGGCAGGATCGGTATCGGGGAAGAGCTTGCCCACATCCCCCGCGCGGATGCCGCCGAGCAGCGCGTCGCATACGGCGTGCACGAGCACATCGGCATCGGAGTGACCTAAAAGGCCCTTGTCATGCGGGATGTCGACCCCGCCGATGATAAGCTTGCGGCCCTCGACCAGGGCGTGCACGTCCATTCCCTGCCCGATGCGCAGGTTGCGAAAATCCGTCATAACCGGGAATCCTTCTCGTAGAGCTTGCGCACGGCGGCCTCGAGGATCTCGTAGTCCTCGGGAACGGTGAGCTTGATGTTGTCGCGCTTTCCCTCCACCACGAGGATGCGCCCGCCAAGACGCTCGATTAGCGAGGAATCGTCGGTTCCCACGAAGCCGTCGGAAAGCGCCGCTGCGTGGGCGCGGCGGTAGATGCCGGCGCGGAACACCTGCGGGGTCTGGGCGTTCCAGAATACGCTGCGGTCGGGCGTGCCCACGATAACGCCGTTCTCCACGACCTTGAGCGTGTCGATGGCCGGATGGGCCACCACAGCCCCGTCGGAGTCGATGTTGCCCTTCACCGTGGCGATGGTGTGTTCAATGAGCGCAGGCGTGACCAGAGGTCGCGCTCCGTCATGCAGGATGACGAACTCGAAGTCCTCGGGCACGTACTCGAGCCCTGAGAACGCCGATTCCTGGCGCGTGGTGCCCGAAGGGGCCACGACCACCGGCGTGACGAACGGAAACGAGTCGATGGCGCGTTTCAGGTACTCGTCGGCGCGGTCGGCCGGGCATACCACCACGATGCGCCCGATGTCGCCCACCGCGTCGCACGACTCGGCCGACCAGGTGAGCACG
>CAUVMU010000133.1:0-5080 GCA_963552775.1 uncultured Eggerthellaceae bacterium
TTTGAAAGGGGAAGTGCGGCTTCATGAGGGAAGCGCTGGACATACAGGTGAAGGGCATCGTGCAGGGCGTGGGGTTCCGTCCCTTCGTCTATCGGCTGGCGCGCCGCTATCTCATCGACGGGTGGGTGCTCAACGCCGTAGAGGGGGTGTTCATCCACGCCGAAGGGGAAGCCGCCCATATCGACGGCTTCGTGATGGAGATATCCGACAACGCGCCCGCTGCGGCCAAGGTTGAGCGGGTCTTCATGAAAGAGGCGCCCCTCGAGGGGCATGAGGGCTTCGAGATTCGCTTTTCGGACGATGGCGCTGCGGAATCGACGACGCTGGTATCTCCCGACCTGGGGCTGTGCGACGATTGTTGCGACGAGCTGTTCGATCCGGCGAACCGACGCTACCGTTACCCGTTCATCAACTGCACGAACTGCGGCCCGCGCTTCACGATCATCGACGGGCTGCCCTACGACCGTTCGCGCACGTCGATGGCGGGTTTCTTGCAGTGCGGGCCGTGCGCCGCAGAGTACGCCGACCCTGCCGATCGGCGCTTCCACGCCCAGCCCAACGCCTGTTTCGACTGCGGTCCGCATGTAAGTTGGTACGAGGGTTCGAGTACTGATGACCTGGGCGTTTCGGAACCTGGCGCTCCGCGCGCGGCGGGATTCGACAGCCCGTCTACGCTGGAAAATGCGGCGGGGGATGCCGCAGCCTGCGTTTCGTTCGCACCGCTCGATTCCGACGGAGTCTTCTGGGCGCGCGACCGCGAAGAGAGCGACCGCGTGTTCGCCCGCGCCGTAGCCTACCTGGCTGCGGGAAAGATCGTGGCCGTGAAAGGCCTCGGCGGCTTCCATCTGGTATGCGACGCTTCAAACGAGCAGGCGCTCGCGCGGCTTCGGGAACGCAAACGGCGCGACGGCAAGGCCTTCGCCGTGATGATGCCCTCGATCGACGCCATCCGTGCGTTCTGCGCGGTGAACGACGCTGAAGAAGCGCTGCTCGCCGCTCCCGCCCGGCCCATCGTACTGTTGGAAAAACTGCCGGGCGCCCCGCTTGCGGCTGGGCTGGCCGACAGGCTCCCTGAACTCGGCGTCATGCTGCCCGCCACGCCGGTCCAGTACCTGCTCTTGAACGATTTTTTCGAGGCGACGGGGAAGAGCATGCTCGTTATGACCTCGGGGAACGTGCACGACGAGCCCATCGCCATCGACGATGCGGAGGCCCGCCGCGTGCTCGCCCAGGTGGCGGACGCTTTTTTGGGGAACGACCGTCCCGTTCGGGCGCGCTACGACGACTCGGTCGTGCGCGTGCTGCGCACCGGAGGAGTGGATGAAGCCGGCGCGCCCGAAACGGCGGTGCAGTTTTTGCGCCGCGCCCGTGGGTACGCGCCCGTTCCGCTCGCTTTCCCGCTGCCGACCGAGGAGCCGCAGGCTGTTGGCGGCTTCGCCGCCGCGCACACCTGCCTGTTCGCCGCCGGATCCGAGCAGAAGAACACGTTCACGTTCGTGCGCGGGAACGAGGCGTTCGTCTCGCAGCATATCGGCGACATGGAGAACGCGGAAACCTACGACGCGTGGTTTGCGGCGAAGCGCACGTTCGAGCGGCTGTTCGAACTTGCGCCGACGCGTCTTGCCTGCGATGCGCATCCGGAGTACCTTCCGTCGAAATGGGCCCGCGAACAGGGTATGCCGCTCGAAGAGGTTCAGCATCACCACGCGCACATCGCCTCGGTCATCGGCGAGCACGGTATCGAGGGCGCGGTGTGCGGCATCGCCTTCGACGGCACGGGGTACGGTGCGGACGGGACCATCTGGGGCGGCGAGGTGCTGCTTGCGAATCGGAGCGATTTCGAGCGATTCGCGAACTTCGCCTACGTGCCCATGCCAGGGGGCGCTGCTGCGGTGCGGTATCCACAGCGCATGGCGTACGGGGTCCTGTGGGCGTTCGATCTGCTCGACCATCCCGGTGCGCGCACGTGCACAGACGCGCTCGGCGAGCAGGCCTCCGTATGCGCCCAGCTGGTAGAGCGCGGGCTGAATGCGCCTTTGACCTCGTCGGTCGGTCGCCTGTTCGATGCCGCCGCCGCCCTGCTCGGCCTCGCTGGCGAAGCCTCCTACGAGGGGGAGCCTGCCATCGTGCTCGATGCTGCGCGTGCTGGGGAGGACGAGCGGGCCGAGGACGCGCGCCCTCGCTACGCCGTTCAGGTGACGAAGAACGCGGCGTCCCCGACGAGCACGGCGCACGACACCTCCGTCGTGCTCTTCGACGCCGCGCCGACATTTCGCGCGCTGCTCGACGACAAAGAGGCGGGCGTAGAGGTCGGTGTTATTGCCCTGCGCTTTCACGAGGCGTTCGTCGGAGCGATTTTGACGGCTGCGGAGCTCGTGCGCACTCTGTACGACATCGATACGGTGGCGCTTTCGGGCGGGGTGTTCATGAACCGGTTTTTGGCGGAGGAATCGCTTGCCCGATTGGGTGCGGCGGGGTTCACCGTTGCCGTCAACGGGAATTTACCGCCGAATGACGGATGCATCTCCTTCGGCCAGGCCGTGGTAGCATGTGCACGACGCTAGCATAAGGGTGGGACGCGCAACGGCGCGCCTTGTTCATTGACAAGGGGCTTCAAAGCTCCGGGGAAAGAGGCTGGTATGTGCTTGGCGGTGCCTGCGCAGATAACGGAACTGAAGGAAAACGGCATGGCTGCCGTGAGCATCATGGGGGCGGCCCGCGATATCGCCGTCGATCTGACCCCTTCCGTTGAAGTCGGCGACTACGTGCTCGTGCACGCCGGGTTCTCCATCGAGGTGGTCGATGCCGATTACGCGGCCGAAACGCTCGCTTTGATCGAGGAAATGGCCGACATGGTCGAGGATCCCGCATTCGATCAGAGCCTTGCAACGAGCTTGTCATGAGCGCTCTGAACAGCGAAAACGCAACGGGTTTTGCACAGGGCCGTCGCGATGGCGCTGCATTGCCCGATCTGACGGCCGAGCTGGCGGCGTTCAAGGATCCCGTTCGCGCTCGCAAGCTCATCGACGCTATCGCGAAGCTCGCGCCCGAGCAGGCCACGCTCATGGAGGTGTGCGGCACGCATACGGTCTCCATCGCGCGCAACGGCATCCGCAACCTCATGCCCGAAGGCGTGCGCCTGGCTTCCGGTCCCGGCTGTCCCGTGTGCGTGACCTCGAACCGCGACATCGATACCGTTATCGCGCTCGCGCGCGTCCCGAACGTGATCATAGCCACGTTCGGCGATATGACGCGCGTTCCGGGGTCGACGTCGAGCCTGCTCAAGGAACAGGCGGCCGGCCGCGCCGTGAGGATCGTGTACTCGCCGCTCGACGCGCTGCGCCTCGCTCAGGACAACCCCGACCGCGAGGTCGTGTTCGTAGGCGTAGGGTTCGAGACCACGACGCCGCTCGTGGCCATGACCGTGAAGCGCGCCAGCACGTTGGGGCTTTCGAATTTCACGGTGTTCGCGGCGCACAAGAACATGCCCGGGGCTATCGAGGCCATCATCTCCGACCCGGCGCTTCAGGTCGACGCGCTCATCCTCCCCGGTCATGTGAGCACCATCATCGGCGCCGAGCCGTACGGGTTTCTTGCGGAGAAGTACGGCATACCCGGGGTGATCACGGGATTCGAGCCGGTCGACATCTTACAGGGCATCGCCATGATCATGCGGCAGCTGCACGAAGGCCGCGCCGAAATCGAGATCGCATACGCGCGCGGTGTCATGCCCGAGGGAAACCGCGTTGCCCTGGCGGCCATCGACGACGTGTTCGAGACCTGTCCCGCACCGTGGCGCGGCCTGGGCGAAATCCCCGGGTCGGGGTACCGTATCCGCGAGCATTACGCGCGCTTCGATGCCGTGCGCCGCTTCGAACCGGCGGTGGAACCGACGCGCGACCCGCGCGGCTGCCGCTGCGGCGACGTGCTGCGCGGCGTTATGGCGCCGAGCGCATGCCCGTTGTTCCGGGCTGTATGCACGCCCGAGAACCCCGTGGGGCCGTGCATGGTGTCGAGCGAGGGCAGCTGCGCCGCGTACTTCCGCTACTATTAAGACGCGCTGGCGACGCCCGTCCGAAGCGCCTCGTGTGCGCAGGCGTGGCGAACGAAGTCGCTGATCTGCTCCTTGAAGCGTTCGGGCGATATGGCGGAGGCGCTTTCAGGGTCGATGACGTACAGGGTGTTCGTCAGCACGAACCCGATGATGCCCACGGCGGTGAAGGCCGGATCGAGTTCGGGCCGTATGCTCCCGTCGGCTTGTCCGCGGGCGAGTTGGCCTGCGACGAGCCCAGCCAAAGCTTCGGAGCGTTTACGCAGGTCGTCAGACCATATGCGGCCACCCCTCCACAGTTCGCTCATGAAGAAACGGGCGAACTCCCGCTTGCCGAACAACAGTGAGGCGAACTCGTCGAGCATGGCCAGCAAGGCCTCCGGCGCGCTCGGAGCCTCGGTTGCCCGCGCTTGCATGGAGGCGGTCAGCGCCTCCATCTCCTGGTTGAGGATGCTCATGGCCATATCGGCCTTGCTCTTGAAGTGGTAGTAGGCCACTCCCTTCGACACGCCTGCCTCGGCGACTATCTCGTCAACGGTCGCTGCGGAATAGCCCTTGCGGCTGATGATGCGCAAGGCTGCATCGAGCAGCTGGTGGCGCGTTCGTTCCGACTTCTTCATGGTCTCCTCGTCTGTTGTTCCGACGTGCAAAACATGCGGTTGCGTGAAAAACATGCGCTTGCGGTTCGTACAGTGCGGCTGTGCGGGCGAGCGCTCGCGCCTGTGCGCGGGCCGCAGCGGGGCGCGCATCGTATTCTACCCGAGCTGGATGATGGGATGGAGATCCTCCATGCGCACGAATCGCCTCGCACGGGCGACGAGCGTCGTGAGCGCGAAGCACCCGACCCCGAATCCGAGCAGCACGAGCGCGCTTTGCGCCGCTAAGGCGAGGTCGCTGCCCGTCATGATCTGCCGCATCCCTTCGACCACGTAGGTCATAGGGAAGTAGGGGCTGATGACCTGGAAGAACGCGGGCGTCTGCTCGATGGGGAACGTTCCTGCCGCGCTCGTGAGCTGCAGCATGAGCAAG
>CAUVMU010000134.1:0-5077 GCA_963552775.1 uncultured Eggerthellaceae bacterium
AACAGGGAACCGTAGACGGCCATCCAGGGCCAGCACACCCGGTACCAGGCCAGGGCCATGTCGCGATACCCGAACGCAGCGATCTTGAACTTCTCGGAGGCGTCGCGCTCCCGGTTGAACACGCGCACGACCTCCATGCCGTTGACGTATTCGATGACGGTGTTGTTCAGACGCTTGGTCGCGGCGAAGTAGCTGCCCATGCGCTTTGTCCCCACCGTGTACATCTGGCGGGACGCGCTGACGCCGAACAGCACCATGAGGACCGTGAGCAGCGCGAGCCTCCAGTCGAGCGCCACCATGACGAGCATCGCGACCACAGGGATCGTTACGTTTGCTATTCCCTCGGGAATCATATGGGCCAGCAGGAGCTCTATGGATTCGACGTCGTCGATGAACAGCTTCTTGAGGGCGCCGATCCCTTGGTTTCTCACCGTGCCGAGAGGCTGCTCGTCGAGCTTCTCCTGCAGTTTGCAGCGGATGTTCTCGAGCGTGGCGTAGGCGGCGCGGTGCGAGACCTGCAGCCCGCTTATGTACAGGACGGAATACATGACCTCGCACACAAGGATTCCTAAAACGATCGGGCCGTACGACTCTATCCCGAGCGCGCGCCCCGCGATAGCCGCGTCGATAAGCCCGTAGACGAGAAGGTACGGGATGACGGAGAACGCCGCGCCCGCCGCCATGAGCGCCGCAGCCCCGTAGATCTTGCGCCTGTGCGCGCCGGCGTAGGACAGTATCTTGCCGAACATGCTCCAACGCTCGCGCTTGCGGCTCGTGGAATCGTCGGCGCTCGACATGAAGTAGTAGCGAACGCGGGCCGCACCCGCATCGTCAAGCGGATAGAAACCGGTCACGCGCCCGTTGTCCATGCGCATGACGTGCGTGCAGGCCTGCATGACGAGCTCGGGGTCGTGCGTGACGACGACCTGGATATCAACCCGCTCGCGCATCTCGCGCAGCAGGGAGGCGAAGCGTTCCATGCCGCTGCGGTCCAAACCGCTCGTCGGCTCGTCGTAGAAGACGACCTCCTTGCCGGCGGCGAGCGCGCTCGCGATGGCGACGCGCTGCTTCTGCCCGCCCGAGAGCGATGCCGGATGGCGCTCGATGCACCCGGATAGGTCGAGCTGCGCGAGGATACCCTCGGCATCCTGACGAGAGGCCGGAGCGTTCAGCATGACCTCGGCGAGCACGCTGTCGGAGAACAGCTGCCGGTTCACGTCCTGCATGACCATGAAGCTTCGGCGCGAGCGTTCCTTGTCGGTTCGGTACGTGCCCTGATAGGCGATGCTCCCGCTCGAGGGAATCACGCCGCAGAGCGCCTCGGACAACGTGCTCTTGCCCGAGCCGTTGTCGCCGATGAGCGCGACGATGCTGTGCGCGGGAAGCGCCATGCGGTCGATATCGAGAATCCGGACGCCGCCTCGGTTGCACGAAAGGTCCACGGCCTCGAGCGCCGGCTCGGCGGCCCCGGGTGTGCCCCGCACGTCGCCGCACCACCCCATTCTCGCAAGGTCGGTGCTGCGCAGCCCGAGCGCGCGCAGCTCATCGTCGGAAAGCGCGCGCAGCTCGTCTGCGCGGTACTCGCGCACGATGCGGCCGTCGTCCAGGTAGATGAAACGGTCCACGAGGTCGATGAGGTAGTACAGACGATGCTCGGACACGACGACGGTGCGCCCGCCCTCCTTGATGGCGGCGATCAGGTCGTGCAGCCGCCTCATGGCCTTGCGGTCGAGGTTGGAGGACGGCTCGTCCATGACGTAGACCTTCGGGTTCGAGGCGTACACCGACCCGCAGGCTATCTGCTGTTTCTCGCCGCCGGACAAATCGAATATGTTGCGGTCCATGAGCGCGTCGAGCTTCATATCGCGCCGCGCCGCATCGACGCGCGCGCGGATCTCATCGCGCGGCAGGGCTTGGTTCTCGCACCCGAACGCGAGCTCGCCGGTCGTGTCCACGTTGAAGAACTGGCTCTTCGGGTTCTGGAACACGCTTCCGACCAGCTCGGAGACGCTCGCAGGGTCGCACTCGGACACGCAGACGCCGTCCACGTACACCGCACCTTCCATAAACCCCTCGTAGAAATGGGGCGCAAGCCCGTTTATCATGCGCGTGACCGTGGTCTTCCCGCAACCGCTGCGGCCGCAGAACAGGACGACCTCGCCCTCCCCGATAGTCAGCGAAAGGTCGTCTACCCCCTCGCCGGTGCCGTTCTCGCCGCCGTAATGAAAGCTTGCGTTCCTGAATTCAATCACGTGCTTCTACCTCCCTACTTCCCGAACAGGGCAACGTAGACGGCCAGGGAGGCGAATACGGCCAGGGCGACGAAATCCGCAGCACCCAGGCGCACCTCCTCGTAGGATGTCCGGCGCTTGTCGCTGTCCATGCCGCGTGCGAGCGCCGCAGCAGCGAGCTCTTCCATCACGGAGATGGAGCTGAAGAGCAGCGGGATGAGCACGTACTCGACCGTGCGCAGCGGCGCCTTGGCGACGGATGCCAGATCGACCGTGATGCCGCGAAACGCCATGGCCTTCTTGATGCCGCTCCATTCCTCCTGAACGGTGGGAATGAAGCGGAACAGAACGGCCACGGGAATGACCGCGAAAGCGGGCAGGCGCATGGCTGCAAAAGCCGACAGGAAGTGGCTGATGCGCGTCGTCTGCACGAGCAGGACGAACGACAACGCGATAGGGAACCCGAACAAGAATATCGAGATAGCACCTGAAAGAACGAACACGACGACCTCGTTGCCCGTGCCTGAGGCCTCGATGCAGAAGCGCAAGAACAGCGCCACCGTGAACCCGAGGTAGGCCTTGAGCGCAAGCCCCTTCTTACCGCAGAGGGCGACCACGATGCACAGCACGGTGCCGTATATGAGAATCGGGGCGAGGCGATAGGTGCCCAAGCTCAGAGACGCACTGGCCAAGAAGATGAGCATCTTCGTGCGAGGATCGAGCTTCACGATACCTTTCGAATCGTCACCGTACAGGGAGAAATCCACTTAAACGATCCCCGCCTTGGCAAAGTGCTTCTTGATGAGGCGACTTCCGATGAACGACCCTCCGAGGCCTCCGAGCAATGCGAGCCCTAAGATGGCGAACCAGATGCCGTCGGGGGTCAGGGCCGCGAAGGTATCGACGAAGGCCTGCCCGCGATATCCGACGGCCATCTCGAGGAAACGGTCGTAAGCGAACACCAGCATGAGGAACGGCGCGGACATGTTGATATTGAACACGACGAACGACGCGAGGTAAGCGGTCTTCGAGCGATACTTCCCCAAGAACAGCACGAGCTCGGCTCCGAGCGCCGCCGCAATGCCCAAAACGAGTCCCGGGATGCTGCTCGAGCACGCTACCAGCGCGAACAGCACGCCGAGAATGAGCGCAGCTCCGAACTTGTGCACCTTGACCACGCACAGCAGGTACACGGTGCCGCATACGAGGCCGACCGTGAGCGGAGAAGCGAGGTAGAGGATGGGTATGGCACCCGACCCCATGACGATGATGAGCATGAGCACCAGGTATATGGCGCCGAACGCGCCCGCGTAGATCAAGTCGCGCGTTCTCATCTTCTTATCGGTCGGTTTGGTCGATGCTTGAGCGGCGCTCCCCTCGGCGGCATCCGCCTGCAGGGCGTCTAGATCTTTCTTGCTCATAGTGTTCCCCTTTCGTTGCAAGTTTTTCGACGATAACGATTCACTGATTCCGTTATGAAAAAAGGCCCGGATCAACCGGGCCTTTCCTTCATCTCCTCTATGAGCGCTTCCGAGCCTCTCCGTATGAAGACGTACAGAAGCTCGGTCATTCTCAAAACGTGTTCTCGATCGTAGTCACCGTATATCATCTCGATGTACTGCTGGAAGCGCATGCGCACGACGGTGCGCACGAGAGCCGGGTCGACGGGTTCGCCTGCGCGCTCATCGAAGGACTCCTGGCACGTTTTGTCGAAGCGCTCGAGAAGCGCCGCCTTGCACCCTTCGTACGAGGAGCCCTGCGCGCAATCGAACAGCAGCTTGAACTCGTCGCGATGGTCCATAACGAAGTTCATAAGGGCGAGCTCGGCTGAGCGTACGTCGCCCTTCGTTGCACAATGGAGGGCGACCGCGCGCTCGTACAGACTGTCGTAAGATCCCATCATAGGATCGATGAGCGCACGGAACAGATCGTCTTTCTTTTCGAAGTTCGAATAGAACGCGCCCGTCGTCACGTGCGCGCGAGCGCATATAGCGCGCAGCGACGCCTGTTCGAACCCCTTTTCCAGAAACTCCGCCTTAGCGCTGTTCAGCAGCGCCGTGCGCGTGTCGAAGTCCCGCGACATCCTCGCCCTTCTCGTTAACTTACGATAACTTTTGCGATTATAACGAGTGTTATCTCAGGTGTCAACTTAAAGGAACTTCGTGCGGCATGCTCCAGATCCGTTCAAGATCCGGTTTGAGAGGATCAGTCGAGGTTCTTGCGCTTGGCCGCAACGGACGCGAGCGCGTCCCCGAGTTTTCCGGCCTGCTCGTGCACGAGCTCGTAGGTGTCGCGCGCGATCATGTACTCCTCGTCGGTCGGGATGATGATGATGCGCACGTCCGAGGAATCCGTCGATATCTCGCGCTCGAAACCGCGCTCCTTGTTGCGGTCCTCGTCGAGCACGATGCCGAGCAGCTGCAGGCCCGAGAAGATCATGCGGCGCATCTTCGTGCAGTTCTCGCCCACGCCGCCCGTGAGCACGATGGCGTCTACGCCGCCCATGACGGCGATGTACATGCCGATATACTTCTTCACGGAGTTTGAGTACATGTCGTAGGCGAGCATGGCCCGCTCGTGGCCCTGTGCGGCCGCGTCGCGGATGGTGCGCAGGTCGTTGCTCAAGCCCGACACGCCCAAAAGGCCCGATTTCTTGTTCATGAGGTCGTCCATCTCGGCAGGCGTGAGCCCTTCGTGCTCCATGAGAAACGTGACGATGGCCGGGTCGATGGCCCCGCAGCGCGTGCCCATCATGAGGCCCTCGAGCGGTGTCACGCCCATGGAGGTCACGAACGCCAACCCGTGGTCGATCGCCCTGACCGAGCCGCCGTAGCCGAGATGGCACG
>CAUVMU010000135.1:0-5060 GCA_963552775.1 uncultured Eggerthellaceae bacterium
TCGCTGATGAACGTCGTATTCATGGGAACGCCGCAGCTTGCGGCGACGATTCTGCGCTCTGTAGCTGCAGTTCACGACGTTTCCGCCGTTTTCACGCGCCCCGATGCGGTGCGCGGTCGCGGGTCGCGCGCGAGCGCTTCTCCGGTAAAGGAAGCTGCGCTCGATCTGGGATTGCAGGTGCTCGAGCCCTCGACGCTGCGCGACGATGCGGTCATCGACCTGCTTGAAAGCCTCTCTCCCGACGTCGTTTGCGTGGCCGCTTACGGAGCCATTCTTCCCGAACGCGTGCTTGCCGTACCGAAGTTCGGATGTCTGAACGTCCATGCCTCCCTTCTGCCCCGATGGCGGGGGGCCGCTCCTATCGAGCGCGCTATTCTGGCGGGCGATGCGGAGACGGGCGTGTGCATCATGCGCATGGAGGCCGGACTCGATACCGGCGCGTACTGCGTGCGGCGCGTGCTGCCCATCGGCGAGGCTGCGGCTTTAGAGCTGACCGACTCGCTCGCGCATCTCGGAGCCGAAGCGCTCCTGTGCGCGCTCGAGGCGCTTGAAGGCGAGGGGCTCACCTGGACTGAACAAGATGAGTCGCTGGTCACGTACGCCGACAAGCTCTCACGCGGCGAGCTTGACCTGACGTGTGACGACACGTGCTCGGTGGCCCTGCGCAAGGTGCGCGCATCGAGTGCGGCCCATCCGTCGCGCACCGAGGTTGTGGGCAAGTCGGCCACGGTGCTGCGCCTTGCAGCAGCCTGTGACGAGCAGGCGCGGCAGCTCTGCGCGTCCCTCGGTCCGGGCGAGGTGCGTTTTGCGGCGAAGCGGCTGTTCCTCGGTGCGGCCGACGGAGCGGTCGAGCTGCTCGAGATAAAACCCGACGGTAAGAAGACCATGAGCGCGCCTGCGTTCGCGGCGGGCATCCAGAATATCAAGAAGACTACGTTGAAGTGGGGGAGCAGGTAATGGCAGAGCAGGAATCGCGCACAGGAGCGCAGGGCGCCCCTCGCGGCAAAGGGCCGCGTCGGGACGCCCGTTCAGGTGGAACCCGTCAGAATCGCGACGGCTTCCGTCCGCGCGACGCCTCTTCGAACCGAGACGGTCGTAACGGATCGTCCCCGCCGCGTGCTGGCGGGAAAGGCCGCCCGTACAAAGGAGGCGATCGTCGCGAGGGCGGGTTCCGTTCGCGTGACGAACGCGGCGATGCTCGCGGGGGTTCTCGTCCGACGGGCGGACACCGCGACGATCGCCGCGCCGGCGGGAGCGGCCGCCCGTACGGCAAGGCCGGACGTCGCGGCGATGACAGGCGCGGTAACGAGGGCCAGCGCCGAGAAGGCGATTTCCAGCGCGGTAGAGGCCGCTCTTTCGGCTCTTCGGATAAGCGCTTCGATAAGGGCGCGCAGCAGCGCTCGGGTGCTTCGGGTCGCGACGACCGCCGCAAGCGCTCCTATGACGGCGATGAGCGTCGCGGTAATCGCGGAGGGCGTTCGTACGGCAACGAGGATCGCCGCCGCGACCGTTTCCGCAAGGAAGGGGAGGGCGCTTCGTTCAAGGGGCCGCGCGATGACCGCCGTTTCGGGACTTCCGACCGTTTCAAAGGAAGCCGCGACAACCGCGGCGAGCGCGGCGAGCGCGGCGAGCGCCGCGACGGCCGTCCGCAGGGCGACCGCAATCGAAGGGACTCGTTCGACCGCAAGCCGTACCGCGACAAAAGAGCCGATCGCCGCGACGACCGCGCGACCTCTGCACGTCCCGCAGCCTTCGACCGCGACCGCAAACCCGGTTTCCAGGACGAGAAGCGGACAGGGCGCCCCGCACCGGCGGGCAAGAAGCGCTCGAAGGCGCCGCGCGACAAGAAGTCCTTCGACGCGCAGAAGGTGGCGCGCCTCATGGAGAACGAAACCGTCTACCGTGGCGAGCTCGATCCTTTGCGCGGGCAGCGCGAGAAGATCGCTCCCGGCCGCAAAACGCGCGAGCTGCGCGAGGCGCAGGAAGCTGCGCTCAAGGCGGCCGAGCTCGAGGAGCGCAGGGAAGCGCGCGGCAAGGGCGGCTTGAAACCGCTCCATCCGTGCGAGGCGAGCCCCGCCCGCCTCGCCGCGCTCGAGGTTACGCGCCTGGTGCGCGTCCGCGACGCGTACGCGCAGGAGCTCATCTCGTCGATGATCGACGAATCGGACCTGTCGACGGCCGACCGTGCGTTCGCGACGCTGCTCGTACTCGGTGTGGTGAGCACGCGCGGTACGCTCGACGAGCTCATCGACCGCGCACTCGACCGTCCTACCGACGCCTTCAACGACGTCCGCGACGCGCTGCGCATCTCCGTGTACGAGATCGTCTTCTTGAAGAAGGCCCCTCATGCGGCTCTCGACCAGGGCGTCGAGCTCGTTCGTGCCGTGTCCCCGAGCGCAGCGGGTTTAGGTAACGCCATTCTGCACCGCGTCTTCGCGTTTAAGGACGAATTCCCCTTCGGCGATCCGAACCACGATCTCGAGGCCCTTGCCCGTGTCTACGCCTTCCCGAAATGGCTCGCCCAGACGCTTGTCGAGGACCTTGGCGCGAAAGAGGCCGCCGCCTTCATGCACGCTTCGAACGAGGCACCGCCGCTGTTCGTCTCCGTGAACGCGCTTAAGGTGACCGACCAAGAGGTCGAAGAGGCCTTCGCTTCGGCGGGCGCCTTTCTCACGCCCGCCGAAGCTGCGGGAATCGCCCCTGCGGGCTGCTACCACGTCTCGATGCCCCGCGCGCTCGCCGATGATGGGGTCCGCGCGCTCTTCGACGAAGGCAAGATCCTCGTCTCCGATGCGGCGGCCCAGGTCGTGGCGTCATGTGCTCTGCCTTCGGAAAAGCCTTCCTCCATGCTCGAGGTCGGTTCGGGCCGCGGCACGAAGACGATCCTCATCCAGAGCGAAGCGTTTCGCCGCTACGGCGAACAGGTCGTCCTCACCTCGCTCGATCTTTACGCGTCCAAGATGGACCTGCTGCGCGAACGCGCGGGCGCCTACGGCGTCGAGCTTGCGGACACGGTCGTTGCCAACGCGACCCGTCTCGAGGCGCACCTTTCACCTCGGACGTACTCGACCGTCTTCGTCGACGCGCCCTGTTCGGGATTGGGAACCCTGCGCCGCCATCCCGAGATTCGCTGGCGTGTGACGAAGAAGCGCATTGCCGACTTGGCCGACACGAGCCTTGCCATCCTGCAGTCGGCGGCTGCGTTCGTCGAGGACGGCGGGCGCCTCGTGTTCTCCACGTGCACGGTGACGCATGCCGAGAACAACGGCGTGGTGAAGCGCTTCCTCGAAAGCGAACAGGGCGCATCGTTCAGTCTGGTTCCGCTCGAAGAGCGCGCCGCCGTTTCGACCCAGCTGACGGCGGGGTCTCCCGACGCGCACTTTGCGGTCTGCTTCGCGAAGGCCGACTCCGCGTCGTAGGGGTTCTCGCTGTAGCGCCGAAACGACGCGTCGGCCGCCCGCTTTCGCCTCGCGGGCGCTCGAACGGTTCGCGTGGGTGTACAATCGAAGCGCCCCTCCGCGCGGGAAGGGCCCGATATCGAAAGGTGATGGTATGCAACCTGCACGTATTATGGACATTCTGGGCGTTGCCGAAAAGGCGGCCATCGCTTCGGCTGCGTGGAACGGCCGGGGCGACAAGGTGGCGGCCGATCAGGCGGCAACCACGGCGATGCGCGAGGCGTTCAACGACATCGACTTCTCCGGTCGCATCGTCATCGGGGAAGGCGAGCGCGACGAGGCCCCCATGCTCTTCATCGGCGAGGAACTTGGGCGCGGCGGGGAAGAGATCGACATCGCGGTCGATCCGCTCGAGGGCACGAACCTGTGCGCGGCGAGCAAGCCGAACGCCCTCACCACCATCGCCATCGCGCCGCGCGGTGCGCTTCTGTTCGCGCCCGACACCTATATGCAGAAGATCGCCGTCGGTCCCGCTGCGGCCGATGCGGTCCATATCGATAAAACCCCTGCCGAGAACGTCGAGGCCGTCGCCCGCGCGCTCGGCAAGCCGGTTTCCGAGGTTACGGTGTGCATTCTCGACCGCGGTCGCCATGCCGAGCTCATAGACGCCGTGCGCGATGTCGGCGCCCGTATCCGCCTCATCGACGACGGGGACGTGTTCGGGGCCATTGCCACGGCCGTGCCCGGTACGGGAATCGATTTGTACATAGGGTCGGGCGGCGCGCCCGAGGGCGTTCTGGCCTGCACGGGTCTGAAGGCCATCGGCGGTCTGTTCATGGGCCGTCTGCGCTTCGACCTCGATAAGGACGGCGTCGAGAAGCGCGCTCGCGCCGAAAAGACGGCCGAGCTCGACCTCGACGCGGCACTGACCATGGACATGCTCGTGCGTTCCGACGATGCGGCCTTCATCGCCTGTGGCGTCACGAACGGCGAGATGGTTTCTGGAGTCTCGACAGCCGACGGGTCGGTGACCACCGAGAGCGTGGTCATGAACGCGGCCGACCGCACGGTGCGCTTCATCAAGACCTGCCATCGCGGCGAGAACGGCCTCGTTCGTTTCAACTAGGTAAACATCTGCCGCATAAAACGTGTACGCGCCCAACGGGCGGGCAGGCCGCCCGCCCGTTGCTGTATCATGTGCGGACTATCATCCCGCTGTGCCGGATACGGAGGCAATATGGAACCCAATATCAAAGAAATTGCAGGTCGCATCCGTGCGCTTCGCGAGGACCTCGGTATTGAGATCCAGGAGATGGCACGTTTCACCGGCCGTACCGAGCAGGAGTACCGTGCTCAGGAATCCGGCGAGCAGGACCTCTCGTTCACGTTTTTGTACAAGTGCGCGGCGCGCTTCGGCGTGGACGTCGTGGAGCTTCTGACGGGGGAGGATCCCCACCTGACGGGCTACTCGCTCGTGAGGGCTGCCGAAGGGCTTTCCATCCGGCGTCGCGCCGGGTTCGAATACCTGCACAAAGCCCCCCATTTCAAGGGGAAGCTTTGCGAGCCCTTCCTCGTCACGGCCCCGTACCTCGAAGAGGAACAGAACGCTCCCATCCACCTATCCTACCATGCCGGACAGGAATTCGATTTCATCCTTTCGGG
>CAUVMU010000136.1:0-5036 GCA_963552775.1 uncultured Eggerthellaceae bacterium
CCGACGATAATAGTGGCGACAATCGCACCCAAAATTCCATTCCATCTGTTCCATGCCATGACAACGAGGACGATGATAGCTAGAACTACGCCGATCATACCGACCATACACTTCCCCTCCTTCTTTCATCGGAAGATGAAACCCGCTCGTTCTAAAGCCCCTAACTTCCCCTAGGAAATCCCTCCTAATCCCCCATAGACCCCTGTAAGCTGACAGTTTTAAAATACAAAGAAGTGGCCGATGTTCGTGCTGTATAATCTGCATAGGTTATGCAAATTGTGTTCGCCGCAAACATTGGCGCGCATTCTTCATTGGGGGATGAAGACATTGCAGATTGACCACCTGAAAGAATTCGTAGCGCTCGCAACAACATTGAGCTTCAGCGAGACTGCGCAGAAGCTTTACATCCCGCAGTCAACACTCAGCAGGCATATCGCCTCGATCGAGGAAGAAATCGCCGCGAAGCTTTTGGTCAGAGACACCCATCATGTCCGACTCACGAAAATTGGACGCGCTTTCCTGAATGACGCGCAAAACGTGATTCAGAGTTACGACAACGCATTGGACAACGTCAAAAGACTAAAAGCCGAGCAGAAACAAATCCTTCGAATCGGATATCTCTATGACGCCGCGCGAAAATATCTTCCGCAGATCACAAGCGCGCTCAATCCAGCAGACAGCAACGTTTTGCCCCAGTATCAAACGCTCGAATATGGCGATTTGATGTATCATCTGTTGGTTGGGAAAATCGATATCGCCATTTCAATGGATATCGACAACGTAGCATCGTCTGCAACCATGGAGAAGATATACCTTGGTGAAGACTGGTATTGCGCGGCGGTTCCTAAAAACCACCCTCTTGCAAGCAGAGATTCCATCAATCTATTCGAATTGACAGGAGAAAATATCATCTTCCCGGATCCCGAAGCCATGGGTCTGATGAACCATTTCTTTAGCAAAGCTGCTAAAGCAGACGAGCTGGGAATCGAGCCCGCCTTTTACTACAAGGACATTCCATCGTTGATATTCCAAATAGAGCAGGGCGTCGGCGTTTCTCTCGTTTTCACTCATCACAAAAAGCGCTATTCCGATAATGTCAGTTTTGTTGATATAGAAGACATCAATCTAACATGCAAGATAGCCCTCTTCATCCCTCAGAAAGCAAAAATGCTCGTGGAGGGCGACTGGGCGCAATCCCTCAAATCCCTCGACAGAAGCTTACAAAGAAAAAGGTTTCCGGTTTCTTCCCGTTGAAGCGGGCTATCTAAAGAAACGCATCTTGGCTCCACCGAACAACACTACGTCGCAGCGTTTCAAAGCCCGTCGAACGGCAACAGAAAACCATTTTCAGCGGCGTCCCTGACATTTCCTACATCGAATTTTAAACGAGCAGATGGCGGCATCCGTCGCAATTTTCGTCCTTGACACGCGGCGACACAGACGGCTATGATGCTCACGGGGAAGCCGCCCGATTCTTCATCGTGCGGTATCGTTTGCAAAAGACCGAACCTCAGGGGTGGGGTTCAAGGCACAGCACGCTACGCGTGTTGCGCGAGAGGCGTATTTGCTGACGATACAAGGGGGCGGAATGCGATGACGCACGATTCCACTGAAGGTTTCGAGTTCGACCTGGGTTTCGACAACGATTCCTACGACCCGTTGGAAGACCTCGGTCCCGATGACGACGAGCTCGACGATGAGGGGGGCGAACAGCTTCCCACCGCTTCCCCCAACAGCGAGGCCCTGCCCGCACCCGCGCCCGAAAAAGTCGACGACCGTCCCGCATCGGAGCGCATCGCCGAGCTTTTCCGCGAAATGAAGCCGCGTCGCCGCGTGCTGCTCGGCATCCTCGCCTATCTGGAAACGCCCCAGTCGGCCGACGACCTGCGCGATACGGTGGACGAACTGCAGAAGAACGACTTCTCCGTGTTCACGTCTGCCAACTACAGCACGCTCCTGAGCCGCGCGGGGGCCATCGCCAAGGTAGACGAGACCGGCAACCCCTACGCTCCCGGCGAGAAGCGCCAGCCCGAGATCGTCGTCGTAGACGGCATCGAATACCTCAAGCCCGCCGATCCCGCACCCGTGTTCTGGAGCATCACGCCCGACGGCCAGGCGGCCCTCGACGCCGACCGACCCCTCGACCGACTCGCCGCCCTCTTCGACGAAAACGAGAAGTACCTGGTCATCTACAAGCGCATCCTCGAGTTCTGCAGCATCGACGGCGGCCGCAAGACCCCCGAGATCGACGCTATCGTCAACGACGATTCGCTCGTGCAGAAGCCTCGCCTGTACGGCCCTCACTTCACCGACCAGCTCGAGCAGTGCGATGCGCTGCGCTGGACCGGCGCATGGGTGACCACGGACGTAGGAGCCCAGGGCCTTTCGCGCCTTGCCGACCTTGAAGATGCACCCGCCGCCGAGACCGAGGAGTAGCCATGACCGAGAACGCCGTCCTCCAGCCCGCCGCAGACGAACCGACCGACGAGGAAATGACCGAGGAGCTGATCGCCCTCATTGAGCAGCGCGCCGCCACGTACGGCATGATTGCGCGCCTGTACCGTAGCGAGGTCGACCAGGCGCTGCTCGACGAGATGCACGGCATGCTCTTCCCCGCCGCCACCGGCGACGAGAACGTCGATCGCGGATACCGCCTGATCGCCACGTACCTGAGCAACCTGTGGAGCGACTCGGTCACCGAGCTCTCCGTCGATTTCTCGCACTGCTTCATCGGGCACGGCATCGACGCCTTCTCGGCCGCCTACCCGTTCGAATCCGTCTACACCTCCGAGAAGCGCCTGCTCATGCAGGACGCGCGCGACGAAGTGCTCGCCATATTCCGCTCAGCGGGCCTTGACAAGAAGTCGACGTGGAAAGAAGGCGAGGACCACATCTCCCTCGAGCTCGAATTCGAACAGGTGCTGAGCATCCGCACCGTCGAAGCGCTGCGCGCAGGCGACGAGGACAAGGCCTACGCCCTGCTCGCCACCCAGAAGAACTTCCTTGAAGACCATCTGCTCTCCTGGGTGCCCCTGTTCACCCAGGACCTCAAACGCTTCGCGAAAACCGATCTGTACCAGGGCCTTGCCTATCTAACCGAGGGGTTCCTCGACACCGATCTCACGTTCTTGCAGGACCTCCTCTCCGAGGGAGGCGACTAACCGAGCGCACTATCGCATGCGGGGCCGGAGGAGGGCCGGCCCCGCATGCGCGAGCACGGCCCGATTAAAACAGCACAGGGGAAGAGAGAAGGATTCATGGAACGTCAAGACGAGATTCGCGACGGCGCCCGACCTGCCGCCGAAACCGCGCGCAGCAAGTCCGCAGGGATGTCGCGGCGCACGTTGTGCCTGGGAATCGGGGGCGCCGCAGTAGCCTTAGGACTCGGGGGCCTCACGTTCGCCCCGAGCACACCGATCGTCAGACCCCCGGGAGGCCAGGACGAGGACCTTATGTACGCAGCCTGCATCCGCTGCGAGAAATGCTACGAGGTGTGCCCTCATCACGTAATCAAGCCCGCGCATATCGAGGACGGCATCATCGGCATGCGCATGCCCCAGATGGACTTCGATGCCGCGTACTGCAACTTCTGCGCCGAGGAGAACGACAGCACGCCCCTGTGCGTGCAGGCATGCCCCACCGAAGCGCTCAAGCTGCCCGAAGGGGCCACGGCCGAGAAGACCATCATCGGCATCGCCGAGATCAACACCGATTGGTGTCTGGCCTATCACCTCATCGGCTGCCGGTTCTGCTACGATGCCTGCCCCTACGAAGCCCTCGAGCTCGATGACATCAACCGCCCTGTTGTCATCGGCGACAAGTGCAACGGCTGCGGCGCTTGCGAGGCGGTCTGCGTATCGCTGAAAGAGGGCTCCATCAGCGTCGGCGCGAACGCGCGCGCCATCGTCGTCAAACCGATCGAAGCGTAAGGGGGTACCATCGTGAAATCGAGCAAACTGCGCACCATCATCCCCCTTGTCGTCCTGTTCGTCATCGGCATCGGATTCGCCACCACGTCGGGCATCGGAACCGTTTCGGCGCTGGGCTGGTCGGATATCTCGCTCATCTGCCCCATCGGGGCGCTGGGCACCATGCTCGCGGCAAAAACGGTTATCCCGCGCGCCGTCGTATCGCTCGCGATCGCCATCGCGCTCATCGTGCTGTTCGGACGCGCGTTCTGCGCCTGGATCTGCCCGATCCCCGTCGTCGAGAAGCTGCGCGAGGTGTTCGGGTCGAAGAAGGAAACCGTCGCGGGGAAGAAGGCCTTCGGCACTCCCGCTTCTCCCGCCGCCGAGACCATCGTCGCAGCGGACGATACGTCCGACAGCGATATGGCGAGCGATGCAGTGCCTGCGCTTACCGCCGAAGAGCGTTCCCTGCTCAAAGGATGCTCGTCGGGATGCGCCGAGAAGCGCCGCGGGCTCGACTCGCGCCACTTCGTCCTCGGCGGGTCGCTGCTCTCCGCTGCGATCTTCGGGTTCCCGGTGTTCTGCCTCGTCTGTCCCATCGGCCTCACGTTCGCCACAGTGCTGCTGGTCATGCGGCTGTTCGGATCCGGCGACGTGACGTGGAGCGTCATCGTCGTGCCGCTGCTGCTGCTTGTGGAAGTGGTGTTCTTCCGCAAATGGTGCCATGCGTTCTGCCCACTCGGAGCGTTCATAAGCCTTGTCGGGAAGTTCAACCGTACGTTCAAGCCCTCGATCGACGACGCCGTGTGCATCGAGACCGCCCGCGGCCATACGTGCGGGCGCTGCGCCGAGGCCTGTCCCGAAGGAATCAACCCGCGCCATCCCGATCGAGGAACAAGCTGGAACGAGTGCACGCGCTGCCGTGCCTGCGTGGACGCCTGCCCGTCGGGCGCGCTCACGATCCCCTTCCTGCCGAAGCCCTCCGGTCAAGGAGATGGCGGGAGCACGGGAACCGCCGGAGATGGCGGGGGTACGGGAACCGCTACCGTGAAGACGGCGGAGGCGACCGGGTCGCGTAGCGCTCGCGGCGCCTGAGAAGCGAGGGGAAATCGCCCCCTGCGCTCGAAT
>CAUVMU010000137.1:0-5034 GCA_963552775.1 uncultured Eggerthellaceae bacterium
ATCGGCCGCCCATACGGACGAGGACGTGTTCGCCCTCGCTCGGGCGGCGCGCGCGGGCCTTCGGGCGGTCGCTGAGCGCATGTAGCTTTTCTACGGGCGGAACGGTTTTGCGCTGCGCCCGCTATACTCTTCAACTGCCCCCATCGTCTAGAGGCCAAGGACGCCGGCTGCTCAAGCCGGAAACGGAGATTCGAATCCTCCTGGGGGCACCAGCTTTCAGATGTCGCGTGGCGCCGTTGAGCAGGCCGCTCTGCTGTGCATGATACCCGAGCCGCCTCATCCATGGTCGCGGTCCAAGCGAAGCGGCGCTGCGGTCGCGGTCAAAGTGAGGCGGCGCTGCTGCAGTGAGGGACACGAGAGCTGCAGCGGGCACAACGGATACGGCGGTAGCGCTGTGGCTGCCATGGCCGCGCTACTGCACTAGGCCGAACACGCGGCGCATGGTCGCATCGACGGACTCGGCCGCGCCTTCCCCCTTCTCTGCGACTATCGACCCCAACGCTGCGCTCAATGCGTCTTTTATCCGGTCGTATGCTATCGACTCGCCCTTACGGGCGGGCAGGTCGGTCTCGAGCAGCAGCCGGTCGAGGGGGATGGCTCGCAGGTAGGCGCGTCCGCGCTTCGTAGTTGCCATGCGCTGCCCGACCGAGAACAGGCAGCCGCGCTTTACCGCGCGCGCGAGCTCGTCGCTCGTTCCCGAGAACCAGTGGAAGATGCACGTGCACGTGTCAAGCGCCCCTGAGCTCTCGAGGATGTCGAGTGCGGTCCCTGCAGAGCGCACGGCGTGGATGGAGAGCACCCGGTTTCCCAACGTGCTCGCTCGGTCGCATATCGTTTGGAACGTCTCGATTTGGGCATCTCGCGTTCTTTCGTGCATCGGGGCAAAATCGAGTCCCACTTCTCCGATGAAGCGTTCGTTTTCGAGCTCCTCCAAAAACAGGTCGAGCGAGGGAGGCGTGCTCGGCGACGGAGCCTTGCCCGAAACGGTTCCGCTCGCACCGGATTCCACCCACCACGGGTGGAATCCCAAGCCGGTGCGCACGTTGGAAAACGTGGCGAAACGCGTGCGTGCGCGGGCGTGCTCTTCGGGAGTAACAGTCACGTTGAGCAGCAAGGTCCCCGCCTCGAGGGCAAGTCGGGCCGCGTCCTCTCCGTTCGGCGCGAAGCTCAGATGGCAATGGGCGTCGTGGAGGAGCGCGGCTGCGCCCTGCATGTGCGGGGCACCGTACTGCGGAGGCATCCTGCCCTGTGCTCGGCGGGCATCGGGCGCGGCCGCTGCGGCGCTCGCGTGGACTTGCGCTTTTTCGTCCGCGTCGGACGAGGGAGCGCTCATTCGCCCTCCTTGGTCGTCCTCGTCGATTCCGAGGATTCGGCGGATGATCCAACCCGCCAGCATCTGCCCCATGATGGGCGGGATGTAGGACATCGTGCCTAGATCGGAGCGGTCGCGGCGCGTCGTCCCCTCGGCCGCGCTCGTGCGCGCGGGCTGCTCGCACGAATACAGCACCTGTAACGCCCTGATGCCGCGCTTGCGGCATTCTTTGCGCATGATGCGGCACAAGGGGCAGTTCACGGTGTCGTATACGTCGGCGAAACGGAAGAACTCGGGGTGCAGCTTGTTTCCGCTGCCCATGCTGCTGACGAGGGGAAGTCCCGTGCTGTCGGCGTACGCTGCAAGCGCGAGCTTGGCCGAAACGGTGTCGATGGCGTCGACGACCCAGTCGATCGACCCGCGGTAGGGCTCCAGGAACGCGGGCAAGGTCTCCGCGCGCAGGAAATCGCCGTGGGTTTCCACGTGAGCTGCGGGGTTGATGTCGTGCACCATGTGCTCCATGACATCGACCTTGCGCTGTCCGATGGTCGAGTGGAAAGCGATAGCCTGGCGGTTGATGTTGCTCGCCGCGACCGTGTCGCGGTCGACGATTACCAGGTTCCCCACGCCGCCGCGCGCGAGCGCTTCGACGCAGTTCGAGCCCACGCCGCCCACGCCGAGCACCATGACCCGGGCCCGAGCGAGCCGTTCGATGCCGCTACGGCCTATGATGACCTCGAGTTTTTCGGTTTGCAGAGCCTCTGCCATGCCTTCTCCCAAAGCGCGCGATGCATTCCGCCGCACAGTATACCCCGAAGGCTTGCGGCTGGCCGGGGCGCGTCGGCACGGTCGGCGAAGGCGCCTTGAAAAGAACGCCCGCACGGTGGCATTGCGCTCCAGAGCGGGCCTGCGTGCCTACGGGTTCTTCCCAAATTCCCCTTGTGAAAAACTCAGATTAAAAGCGGGCCTGCGTACCTACGGGTTCTTCAGTCCCAGCCTCGGGCCGGATAGGTGGTCCCTTACGAGACGCAGATAGGCGGCGTTTTCACCCGTGTTGCTGATCAAGCCGTTTTCGGCATCGATATCGATGACGGTGAGCAGGCCTTTGCGCAGCACGCGGGTCATGATGTGCAGCTGCCGCTCGGCTTCCTCGCGGGTGAGGCTGTGGGAGAGCACGTGGATGGCGATGTTGAGCTGCGAGTAGGCGAACCATAGGATGGTGTGCTCGTTCATGGCCGACTCAGGGGGAATCGTGCCGTACACCGATCCAGCGAAGCGCCTGATCTGAGTTGCCATAAGCTTGATGAGCAAGTCGAAGAAGCGGGTGATCAGGGGGCAGTCCCGATTGCTCAAGATGATGAGGCCGACTTCGGCGTTGTCGTAGAAGGCGTCGAGAAATTCTCCGGCTGCAGCCAGGTCGTTTGCGCGGTTGCTGCCGAGGTTCTTTTTCATACGCTCGCTTTCGGTTGCGAAATGCCGTTCGGTGATTGCGACGATTTCCGAGGTTACGGGCTCTATAACGCTGCGGAACAGATCCTCTTTGTTGTCGAAAAAGAAGTAGAGTGCCCCGGTGGTCAGATCGCAGTTGCTGCAGATACGTCGCAACGACGCCTTTGCATATCCATATTCCGCAAATTCGTGCGTTGCGGCTTCAATAAGGCTTCGTTTGGTCTTCTCGCTGTTCGTTCCTTGTCGTCGGGTCAAAATCGGTTCCTTCGTCGTGCTGCGCTGCTTTTCCCGAACGGCTGGCGGAAGAAGGGCATGCGGTCCCGCACGAACAAGGCTGAACGTTCCTCGGCTGCCACCGGTCGGAATATTTATTATAGCGAAGTTATATGCGGCGAACGAAAAAACGCGAGTAAACTGGGCAGAGCATGTTCCAGCAGACGTGACGCGCCCCGTCCGTTGCCGTGCGCCCCCTACGCTGCCGCCGCCATCGGCACATGCGATGTTTGCAGGGAGTTGCGCCCGAACGGGCGTGCAGCGATTACAATGCGAAGAGCGTGTCCGCGCCGTTGGTGTCGAGGTCTGGAAGGGGACCCGATGAGCGAGTCTACAAGCATGGTCAGCATTCAACATCTGTCCAAGTCGTTCGGGGAAACCCAGGTGCTGCGGGACGTGAGCGTCGAAGTCGCGCGCGGCGAGGTCGTCGTGGTGCTCGGCCCCTCCGGTTCGGGCAAGTCCACGATGCTTCGGTGCATCAACCTGTTGGAGAAGCCCACGGGCGGTCGCATCTTCATCGAAGGCCAGGAAATCACGGCTGCGACGACCGATATCAACAAGCTGCGCGAGCGCGTTGGCATGGTGTTCCAGCAGTTCAACCTGTTCCCCCATCTCACGGCTAAGAAAAACGTCATGCTCGCCCAGCGCAAAGTGCTCAAGCGCAGCGCGGAGGAGGCCGAGCGCATCGCCCTCGACCAGCTCGCGCGCGTCGGTCTCGCCGACCGTGCCGACTTCCTTCCCGCACAGCTTTCGGGCGGTCAGCAGCAGCGCGTCGCCATCGCCCGCGCTTTGGCCATGGACCCGCACGTCATGCTATTCGATGAAGCGACTTCGGCGCTCGATCCCGAGCTGGTGCGCGGCGTGCTCGACGTCATGCGCGGTTTGGCCGAAGGCGGCATGACCATGGTCGTGGTCACCCACGAGATGGGCTTCGCACGCGAGGTGGCCGACCGCGTCATCTTCATGGAGGATGGGGTCATTGTCGAGGAAGGAGCGCCCGAGCAGGTGTTCGACAACCCGGCTTCGCCTCGCACCAAGGAGTTCCTGGGGCATATCAAGTAATTTCGAGCAGACACCGCTATCGTCCATCCTGATAAGTCTGAAGGCGAGGGCGGAGCGTCCGCGTCATCGAGGCGCGGGAGCCGCCGCGCGTCTTGATGGGTCCGAAGGGCTTGCGGGCGCGGTGTTCATGAGGACGATTGCGGCGATGACCAGCGATACGCCAACGAGGTTATCGAGCGAGAGCGTCTCGCCGAACGCGACGACGCCGAGGGCCGTCGCCACCACCAGTTCCAATGAGGCGAATATGACGGCCCGTCCGTTCTCCACGTGCCGCAGCCCCGTGGTGTACAGGATGTAGGGCAGCACCGTGGACACGATTGCGTTGCCTGCGAGGGGCAGAAGCGATTCGGGCCGTTCGACAATGTGGTGCGTCGTTGCCGCCGGATCGACGATGAACAGGCCGCCGAGCGCCGCGAACACGAACGTCCAGGTTACCACGGCAAGCGGGGAGTACCCGCGCTCGAGCGCCAGGCGCGAGAACACCGAGTACAGGGCGTATCCGAGGCCCGAGCCGATTCCGATGAGCACGCCTGCGGCGGAAAGGGCGGGGACGCTTGTGAACAGGCCGCTGACGAGCGCGCATCCCATGATTGTGAGCAGGGCGGCCGCGATTTTCCTCCGCGTGACGCGCTCTTTGAACACGATTCGCGAGAGTGCCATGACGAACACGGGAGCCGTGTAGAGCAGGACCGCTGCCACGGAGAGCGAGGTCAGCGAAATGGTGGTGAAGTAGCATGCGTTGAAGAACAGCTCGCTCGCCACGCCGGCTCCAACAAGGCACCACAGGTCGCGCGGCTTGACGCGCAGAGCCGCCCGATCGGTGACAAGGGCGATTCCGACCAGGATGAGCGCTGCCATGAACAGGCGAATCTCAGTGATTTGCAGGCTGGTGAACCCCGCGTCGCCGAGCACGCGCGCGAATGCGCCGGTGCAACCCC
>CAUVMU010000138.1:0-5033 GCA_963552775.1 uncultured Eggerthellaceae bacterium
CTTCATAGCCGCAGATGCGGCGGCATCCGGGCAGCGCACCTCGGACAGCTCGATGTCGAGCGGCTTGTAATCGGGAGCGGCGAGCAGCGGGTCGTCCTCGGATAGGCCCGCCTCGCCGATGGACGTCACGTACGAGAAGAGGGCGACGCCCACGTCGGCCAAAAACTCGCGCGCCACCCCGGCGGCCGCGACGATTGCGGCCGTACCGCGCGCGCTCGCGCGCTCGGATACGTCGCGGCAGTCATCGGCGGCGGTCTTCTGAACGCCTACCAAATCGGCATGGCCGGGGCGGGGCGCGATGGCACGCTCGAGTGCAGCCGGGGGTTCGCCGAATGCGGCCATGCGGTCGTTCCAGTTCGCCCAGTCGCGATTCTCGATCGTAAGCGCCACAGGAGAACCGATCGTCTTCCCGAAGCGCACGCCCGCCGTCACGCGAACGGCATCGTGCTCTATCTGCTGGCGACCGCCGCGCCCGTAGCCGGATTGCCGCCGCTTCAGATCGGCGTTGATGTGGGCCTCCGATATCTTCAGACCGGCGGGGACCCCTTCGACCACGGCCGTGAGGGCCGGGCCATGGCTTTCACCTGCTGTGCTATAGCGCATCGCTGCCTCGCGTATCGTCCTGTCGGGTACCGCACGATTGTAGCGCATCCGAAGGCGCGCAAGGAGCACGATCGCTCGCCGTGCGCCGCGAAGGCATGCGCGATGCGAAGGCGCGCCTATACGTTCTCAAGCGCCGAGAAACCCGCCGCACGGGCCATAACGGCGAACAGGTCGGCATCGCCCGCCGATACGCCGCAAGCCGCGCACACCCGCCGCATAACCGCAACGGCCTGGGCCACGAGCATCCCTTCGCCGTCGTATACCGCGCAACCGAGCGCGCGCGCAGCTTTGACGAGCGCTGTTTCCCCGTGGCCGTACACGACGTCGAACACGGTTTGACGGGGCGAGAGCAGCGCTGTGTCGAACGGCGCCGGATCGCTTTCGTTCATACCCAGCGAAGTGGCGTCCACGATGAGGTCGGCCCGTGCAAGTTCATCGGAGGCCGCATCGTAGGAAAACGCCGCAAACTCGGAGGGGGGCAGCGGCTCGTCAAGGGCCATCTGGGCGAATGGACCCGCAGCGCTGCTCGGCTCGCCCGCCAGCTCGGACGCGGCCGCTCGGTAACCGTCGAGACGCGCCTGTGCACGCGAGCCGTCGCGGCCGATGAGCGCCGCGCGCGCCGCGCCCGCTGCAGCGGCCGCGTGCAGGATAGCGCACGCCGTCGGACCTGTCCCGCACACTGCCACGCGCGCGCCCGAAAAGCCACAGCCCCGTCTTTGCAGGTAGTCCGTGCACCCGACGCCGTCGGTATTGTCGGCGAACAGCCCGCCTTCTTCCACGACCAGCAAGTTCGCCCCACGCGCCAGCGAGGCGGCAGCGGTCGGGTGCGTCGCGCACTTGAACGCGAGGGGCTTGTGGGGCATCGTGATGTTCAGGAACAGGTAGTCGCGGGCCTCGATGAGCGCTCGCGCGTCACCGCCGTCGGAACAATCGAGCAGTTCGTAGGTCCAATCGAGCCCCAGCGCCTCGAAGGCCGCCCGATACATAACCGGTGATTTGGAATGGGACACCGGATGTCCCAGCAGATACGCCCGCTCACCCATGCTCTACCGCCTTTCTGTCGGTTCGCGCCGCTGCATGCGGCCCTAATCTCTTTCTAAGCCTCGGGCCGGTACGGAGCGGTCCCGCTCGCCCCTTCGGGAAGGCGACCGGACATGACCATCCCCTCCAAACGGCGCATCACCAGCATATGGGGAAGGTCCTGCTCGCAGAGGGGAGCTACGAGATACGCCCGTATCCCGATCATATGAGCGCCAAAAACGTCCGTGCTCAACTGGTCGCCCACCACGACGGTCGCCTCCCGCGGTGCGTCGAGCAGGCGAGACGCACGCAGATACCCCATCGGCAGCGGTTTCATGGCCTTCGCCACGATGGGCAGTTCCAAGCGCTCGGCAAGCTCGAGCACGCTACGATGCCAGTTGTTGGAGAGCAGGCAGAAGCCGATGCCGGCGTCCCGGGCGCGCGCCAACCACATCCCCACATCGCGCGGCACCTCGTGCGTGTCGCGCGCAACCAAGGTGTTGTCGATATCGAGCATAACGAAGCGCAAACCGCAATCGAGCAGGTCGCGATGCACCTCTATCCTCGAAAGGCGCGAGAAATACCGTTCCGGCTCAAGCAATGACACCGTAGCCCGTCCACCGCCTTACGCATACGTCGCCTGATGCTCCTCGTACGTTTCGCTGAAGTAGTACTGCATCACGCCTGCGGAGTCCCGTGCGAAGTAGAAGTACAGGTACGTCGTTTCCTCCGGCGAGCAAACGGCTTTGAGCGCCTCGAGGCTCGGCGAGTTGATGGGCGTGGGGGTGAGACCGTCGATCGTGTACGTGTTGTACGGGTCGTCGGTCGCCACGTCCTCGGGCGTGGGGTCGTGGCCCGCAAAGTACGCCACGGTCGCATCGGACTGCAGGCGCATGCCGGCCGCCAGGCGATTGTAGAACACCGAGGCCACGGTGGCACGATGGCCCGCATCGCTCTCCTTCTCGACGATGGCGGCGAGCTTGAGCACGTCGTAGGCCGAAAGCCCCCTCGATTCGGCATAGGAGTAATCCAGCGCTGCCGTTTCAACCTGGTACTGGGAGAGCATGGCGCGCACGAGCGAATCGGCCGTGGCATCCGCGGCGATGAGATAGGTCTTGGGGAACAGGAAGCCCTCGAGCGAAGATGATCCCGCCTCCGCCAAGAAGGGGAAGTCGACCGCATACGCGCTCGCATCGCTCGCTGCGGCGATGAACGCATCGGCCGACACAGCCCCGCCGGACGCCGCATCCACGATGGCGGCCGTCTGGGCAAGCGTCGAGCCTTCGGGCACCGTGAACGTCATCTCCTGCGGCCCTGCCATAAGCGCGGTGATGATCTCGTCGACCGTATCGCCCCCGGTAAAGAAATACGTGCCCGGACGCAGCTGCGATGCGGCATCGAGCTGGGCCACCCGGTCGGTGAACTCGGACGAATTCGCAATCAACCCAGCGGAGACGAGCGACGCGCCGATGGTCTGGGCGGTCTCGCCCTCGACGACCGTGACCTCGGCCGTTTCCCCTTCGGGCAGCAACTTGGGCGACGACAGCACGCCCGTGAACGACAGCGCGACCCAGATAATGGCTGCAAGCAGCGCCAGCAGCAGCACGACCGCCACGATTGCGGGAACAGGGCTGCGCTTAGGACGGATCGCGCTCGTATCGTAGGTTCTGAACGCGCGATCGCCCTTGGCATGCGCCGCACGGGCAGCGTGATTGGGACGCTGGGAATAGGTGACCCTGTTGCGATAGGAAGGCATAGCGGTCCTTTACTGATCTTGCCGCGTTGATGAGCGGGCGTCGAGCCACGACTGCAGAAAGAGACTTGCGGCTATCATATCGATTTTGCCTCGCATGGCCTTCTCGCTCAAACCCTTTTCACGCAAACTACGCTTGGCCTCGCTCGAACTCAAGCGCTCGTCGGCGAACGCGCAGGGGATACCGCAACCTCGGGACACCGCATCGGCGAATTCCCTGATACGCTGGGCCTGAGGCCCCTCCTGACCTGCGAGGGTGTACGGAAGCCCGCACAGCAGGAGCCCGGGTTCCCAGTCCTCGAGCACCCGGCGGAACGGCCGGGCGCACGTGCGCACCTCAGCGGCGGGAAGCACCGCGACCGGCGAGGCGACGCGTTCCGTCGGATCGCTCACGGCGATGCCGACGCGCACCTCCCCTATGTCGAGCGCGAGAACGCGCATTCCGCCGCCGAACCGCCGAAGCCCGACTAGCGAATGGCGTTCGACACGTACGGCGTCTTGTCCTTCAATAGGACGTCGTGCGCGCCGCCCTCGACGATGGACGTCGAGCTGACCAGCGTGAGCTTAGCGGTCTGCTGCAGCTCTTCGATCGTGAGCGCTCCGCAGTTGCACATCGTGGACTTGACCTTTGCCAGCGTGAGTGCGACGTTGTCCTTCAGAGGGCCGGCGTAGGGAACGTAGCTGTCCACGCCCTCCTCGAAGGTCATACCCTTCTTGTCGCCTCCCAGATCGTAGCGCTGCCAGTTGCGGGCGCGCGCGGATCCTTCGCCCCAGTACTCCTTCATATAGCTGCCGTTGATGTTCACGCGGTTCGTGGGGCTTTCGTCGAAGCGGGCGAAATAGCGGCCCAGCATAACGAAGTCGGCTCCCATGGCCAAGGCCAACGTGATGTGATGGTCGTACACGATGCCGCCGTCGGAGCACAGCGGAATGTACACGCCCGTCTCCTTGAAATACTCGTCGCGCGCCTTAGCGACCTCAATGGTGGCCGTCGCCTGACCGCGACCGATGCCCTTCTGTTCGCGCGTGATGCAGATGGAGCCGCCGCCTATACCGATCTTGATGAAGTCGGCCCCGGCTTCGGCCAAAAAGCGGAAGCCTTCGGCGTCGACCACGTTGCCCGCGCCCACTTTGACCGTATCACCATAGTGCTCGCGCACCCAGGCCAGCGTGAACTTCTGCCAGTCGGAGTAGCCCTCGGAGCTGTCGATGCACAGCACGTCGGCACCAGCCTCGACCAGCGCGGGGACGCGCTCGGCGAAATCGCGCGTGTTGATGCCCGCGCCCACCATATAACGCTTATGCTCATCGAGCATTTCGTTGGGATTGGACTTATGCGAGTCATAGTCCTTGCGGAACACCAGGTAGAGCAGACGGCCCTCGGCATCGACCACAGGCAGCGAGTTCAACTTATGATCCCAAATGATGTCGTTGGCCGTCTTGAGCGTGGTATCGGCGGGCGCCACGATAAGGCGCTCGCGCGGGGTCATGAAGTCGGCGACCTTCTCGTCGAGCGACATGCGGGACAGGCGATAGTCGCGCTCGGTGACCACGCCGACGAGCTTCCCGTGAGCCGTACCGTCCTCGGTGACCGGCATGGTCGAATGACCCAGTTCATCGTGCAGGGCGACCTCTTCGCGCAGCGTCATGTCGGGGG
>CAUVMU010000139.1:0-5014 GCA_963552775.1 uncultured Eggerthellaceae bacterium
CCGCCCCCGCCGCCCCCGCCGATTCCGCTGCAGGTTGCGCGCTCTTCTCGCTCGACCTGGATGATGCGCGCGTGCGCGATGCGGTGCAGAAGGCGCCTGCTGCCACTACGATCGCGGTGGTCACCGACATCCCAGCGGCACTCGAGGCTGCGCACATCTACGGCATACCGGCGTTCGGCCTTGAGCAGGCGCCGCTCTTGGCGACGTTTCTGGAGGAGCGCTACCTGCGTTCACGCCTGACGGTGGTCATCCAAGCGGGCGGCGAGAGCCGCCGCATGGGACGCAGCAAGGCGACCGTGCCGTTCGCAGGACGTCCTCTCATCTGTCGCATGGTCGAACGGCTGGCATCGGTGGCCGACGAGCTCGTCATCACCACGAACGAGCCCGAGAACCTCGAGTTCTTGCATGATGCCTATCCCGAACTGGGAATACGATTAGTCAGGGACGTGCTCGACTATCGCGGGGCGCTCCCGGGGCTCTACACGGCGCTCGAAGCCGCAACGAACCCGTACGTGGGCGTGGTCGCCTGTGACATGATATTCGCCTCGTCGTCCCTTTTGATTGCCGAGGCCGAGGCCATGACCGCGACGGGGGCCGACGTGGTGGTGCCCGTGAACAAGCACGGGTTCGAGCCGTTTCATGCCGTGTACCGTCGCGGTACCTGCCTGCCCATTATCCGCGACGGGGTCAAAGAGGGCGCCCTGCGCGCCCAGTCGTTCCTCGATCGCGTGCACGTGCACGAGTTCCCGCAGGATAAGGTGCTCGAGGCCGAGCCCATGGGCGGTTGCTTCCTCAACGCGAACACGCCCGAGCAGCTCGAGGCCGTCGAGCGCATGTTCCTGGAAGGGTAGGTGGCGGGTTCACCTGCCGTAAGGGATTTTTGCATGGCGAGCATCAACGATATAGTCCAGGTGGCGGAATCGCTCGAGAAGAGCCCGGTGCTCGTGGAGGGTGACCGTTGCGTCGCCGTGCGCAACCGCAACGCAACGTGCCGCAAGTGTCAGGAGGCTTGCCCGACCGATGCCATCGAGATAGCGGACAACCGTATCGAGCTTTCCGCTCACGCCTGCGTTGCATGCGGAGCCTGTTCGACGGTGTGCCCGACTGCTGCGTTCACGCCGCTCAAGCCGCTCGATGACGATCTGCGCGCGGCCGTGCGCGCCTCCCTCGAGTGTCGGGAGGGCCGCGTACTCATCGCCTGCGCACGTATCGCGTCCAAGCACGGGGCCGACCCGGCGTGCTATGCCGAGGTTCCCTGCCTGGCGCGCGTGGACGAAAGCCTCATCGTGGGCCTTGCCGCCGATGGGGCCGTCTCCGTCGAGCTCGTCGATGGAACATGTGCGACCTGCAAGTACCGGGCGGTTTCGGCGGGCATCGACGAGACCGTCTCGTCGGCGAACGTCGCGCTGGCCGTCCAGGGCTCGGAGGTGCGGGCGTCGCGGCGCTCCGACTTCCCCGAGGATGCGCGTATCGACGACGCGCGCGGTTTGTTCGGGACGTCTCGGCGCGGTTTTTTCTCCGAGGCGGCCCATGCTGCCAAGGATATGGCGCTGACCACGGCGAAGGCCGCGCTCGACAAGGAGCTCGGTATGAAGAAGAAGGAACCGCTCATAGGCGAGCGTCTGCGCGTGTCGAAGGACGGGTCGCTTCCGCGCTTCGAGGTCGCGCGCCATGTCACGCTTATCGACGCGCTCGACGCGCTCGGCACGCCCGAGAGCGATTTCTTGATCACGCGCCTGTTCGGACGGGTGCTGGTCGATACCGAGAAATGCAACGGATGCGGCATGTGCGCCGTGTTCTGCCCGACGGGCGCGATCAAGCGCGACGAGGCGAAGAAGCCCTATACGAACCCGCGCTTTCTCGAGTTCTGGACGTCCGAATGCGTTCAGTGCGGCTTGTGCGTCGATGTGTGTTGGAAGAAGTGTATCGCGGTGAGCCCGTTCGTGTCGACGGCGGAGCTGTTCGACTTCGAACCGGTCGTGTTCGATTTGACGAAGAACGCTCAGGCGCAAAAGCCGCGTGGGGGCCTCGGATTCGGGCAGGGACGCTAGCCGCGCGCGGGGCCGGACGCGCACAGGGCCTTGCGCGCTGCGGACGCGGGTCTGAATCGCGCGGGCGAGCCGTTACCGCATGCGCGGACCGGATTGCTCGCCACCGCGTGCTCGCCACCGCATGCGCGGACCGGATGCTCGCCCTGCGCGTTAGCTGCGTGTGGAGCCGAATCGGGAGTCCGGGCGACCTCTGCGGGAGAGCGCCGGCTGCGCGTGCCTGCGTGGATATTGTTTGGACGGTGCGACCCCTCTGGACGGGTCAACTATAATTTCGGGAAACGCACTTGAAAGGACGTTGTGTGGCAGAGAGCTCGGGATTCAAACACATCACGCTGGCCCCGGACGACGAGGACGACTTCGTCATTCGCGCGGGAGCTCGTGCAGCTTCCGTCGATGGTGCCGAATCGGATGCTGCGACACCTGCTGCGATGGCCGTTGCAGCTCCTGTCGAGACGGCCGACGAGAGCGCCGGGGCCGTTGACGCCGTCGATGAGGCGCTTCCTCCCGATGCGGATGTCACGGCTTCCGTCCAAGACCTGGATCGCGAATCTACGTCGATCGCTGCAAAGGATTCGGGGTATCGCGCGACGACGCTCGACGATCTCTCTTCGGCTCCTATGCCCGGCCTTCAGAAGGGCATTCTCATAGTCGCGCTCATGGTCGTGATGGCGGCGGTCGTCTACTACCTTGCATTCATGCAGTAGTGCGCCGCATCGCCTGGGACGGCTTTACATACAGGAGGGTTGAACGATGGCCGAAAATGCAGACGGATTCTCCCGAAAACCGCAGAGCAGCGCTTTGGACGCCCAAGATACGTACGAGGCGAACGACGAGGGTGTTCGCGATGAAGGGTTTTTCGACGGCACTCGGGTGGAAGGCGACGAGTCTATCGGCCTGACCGAGGCTTTCGAGCCCGTGGCAGGCGGCGATGCGGAGGATTACGACGACCCCATCGGCTTGACGCAGGCGTTCAGCGTCGTTTCCGGCGAGGAGGATTCGGGTCCGCGCCGCATATCCGCTCGAGCGGAGGTCTGGGACGATTCCGATGACGACGAGTGGCATAACCCCGACGAGGGGGAGTTTTCCACGGACGAGCCCCGTCGCGGGCGCCATGCCGCGCCGTTTCGACGCAAACCCTTCGAGGATGCCCTTGCGAATACGTTCGGCGAAGACGCTTCGGACGAGGACGACGAAGACAAGTTGGGCGCCCATGCGCGCGGCTTCAGCTACCAGGGTGACGATGACGAGGATTTCCCCGATGCCGTCGATTCGCTCCAGCCTGTCGACGCGCCTCCCTTGCTCTTTGAGGAGCGCGTCGATGCTGCGGCGGCCGAAGGGCGCCGGGCTCACCATGCTGATGCGAACGCAACCGAGCTTCCGGCGCACCTCAAGCGTTCGCGCCGTGTGCGGCGGATGCTTATCGTGATCATCATCCTGCTCGTGCTGTTGGGCGGCGCGTTCGCTTACTTCGCTTACCATGTGGTCGTCGAAAGCGAGATGCTCGCGACCGAGCGGGTTCAGCGGGAAAGCGCCTCGAGCAAGCAGAGCACGATAGCTGTCGATGAGGGCAAGGATGCGCAGGCGACGGCCGTGAAGACGGTCTCGGTGCCCGATTTGTCCGCGGTTCTGGGCATGTCGATCGATGAGGCGATAGTCGCGCTTGCTCACGGTGCGGCTGTGGCTTCGACGCGCGAGTCCGAGGACGAGGACGAAGCCGTGCGGACGAACGTGACGGTGTCCCTTACCGAGGAGCCGGCGGATTCCAAGACGGGCATCCCTGCTGTTTACCTGGGGCTTGACGAGGACGGTATCGTTATCCAGGCGGGCTATTCCACTTCGAGCTCGTCTTTGGGGTACGGGGCGCTCAGCTTTGTCGATGCGGTTTCCAGCGAGCATGTGGTGGAAAAGACGCTGCGCGAAGCGGGAGTGGGCGTTGCGGACGGGGCGGCCGTCCTTCCCGATAAGGCCACCTATTCCACTTACGCTGCCAACGGCAAGACGCTTGCAAAGGAGCGCTGCTCCTTCTCGGGTGATGTCGAGGTCAAAGGCATCGCCTGTACGTGGTCGGCCGTGCTCTCGTATGATTATACGACGGCCAACCTGACGGGCAACCTGGCGGATACCGTGCGCGTTATCTATGTGTACGTGACGGTGAACGGGGAATAGCGGGCGCGCTTGCGCGTTCGAGCGGTCATGCGGCCCCGCCCCACCGCCGACGCGCCCGTCCGCCGTCGCGCACGTGCGCCCGACCTGCGCCCGGCCTGCGCCCGAATTACGCAGAATTCTTGCAGGGGGCGAAAAACGTGCTAGTATATACGAGCTGATTACTCAAGTGAGGGTTTCCTCCACCTGGTTCGGTGCTGTACGCCGATGGGTTCTCGAATACGTTCGCCGCTCGCGGCTTTCTGTTCGACCCGTTGTGCATGCAGCGGGTTGTTTTTTTGGAGCGCGCAAGCGCGAATAGCAGGAGGTGAGCGCGATAGCTGCTCAAGAGCCACGGCTCAACAGGGATATCACCGTACGCGAATGCCGGCTTATCGGTTACGACGGCGCGCAGATGGGCATCTACCCGACGGCGCAGGCGTTGCGCATCGCCGAGGCCGAAGGTCTCGATCTGGTAGAGATCGCTCCGAACGCTATGCCGCCCGTGTGTCGCATCATGGACTACGGCAAGTTCAAGTACGACCAGGAAATCAAAGCCAAGCAGGCGCGCAAGAACCAAAGCAAGGTCGGGACCAAGGAAATGAAGTTCCGCCCCAAGATCGACGTGGGGGACTACACCACCAAGAAGAAGCACGTGCTGCGCTTCCTCGGCGAGGGCGACAAGGTCAAGATCACCATCATGTTCCGCGGTCGAGAAATGGCCCATCCCGACCAGGGCCTTTCCATTCTCGAGCGTTTGGCCGAAGACCTCAAGGACGTGGCCGTCATCGAGTCCGCGCCCAAGATGGAAGGCCGCAACA
>CAUVMU010000140.1:0-5006 GCA_963552775.1 uncultured Eggerthellaceae bacterium
CGTCACCGCTGCGGGAATTAGGCGTACGAACGTGGGGATCTGGGACGTCTCGGAAAGCGAAGGGTACGGAGCGCTTACCTGGCTCGTTCCCTCGGCAGCTCGATGCTCGATGAAGACGAATTGAACCTAAGGATGGGGAGTACGGAGCGCTTACCCGGCTCGCTCCCTCGGCAGCTGCGGTCCCCTCGGCGCCCTCGTCGGGCGCGTTCGCGGCGGTCGCAGCGCACCCGTAGGTTCGGTCTGCTAGGATAGGGAACGGAAACACCCGTCTCTTCGATTTCAAGGAGCGTAGCATGATACGAGTGGCCGTTGCCGGATACGCTGGACGCATGGGTTCGACGGTGGTCGATACGGTCGAGGCGGCAGAGGATATGGAGGTTGCCTGCGGAATCGATCCGCATCGCAAGAAGCCGACCTTTCCCGCATACGAAACCGTTTCCGAGGCGCTTGCCAACGAGGACTTCGACGTCCTCGTCGATTTCACGCAGCCCGATTCCGTGGCGGAGAACGTTCGCGCAGCGCTTGCGGCCGGCGTCGACTGCGTCATCGGCACGTCGGGCATCTCGTCCGAAGCGCTCGAAGAGCTCGCAAGCCGCGCTCCTGCGGGAACCTGCGTGTTCTTCGCGCCGAACTTCACGACCGGCGCGGTGCTCATGATGCAGTTCGCCCAGGCGGCGGCACCGTATTTCCCTGAAGCGGAGATCATCGAATCGCACCATGCGCGCAAGAAGGACGCTCCTTCCGGTACGGCCGTGCGCACGGCCCATATGATATCGCAGGCGCGCGGCGGGCAGCCGAGCTGCGCTCCCGGCAAGGAAACCGAGCTCGAGGGCTTCGAGGGGGCTCGCGGCGCGCTCGTGGAGGGCGTGCCCGTCCACTCCGTGCGCTCGATGGGCTACGTTGCAACCCAGGAGGTCGTGTTCGGTTCGCTCGGCCAGACGCTCACGATTAAGCACGACTCGTGGGACCGCGCCTCGTACATGCCCGGTGTCCTGCTCGGCATCCGTAGCGTCGGCTCACGCGAGGGCCTCGTTGTAGGTTTGGAGAACTTCATGCGCTAAGGCGACCCGCCTGTTCGCGCGTGCGATAATGCAAAGAGCGGTTGCCTTGCACCTTATCCGCACTACCTGCCGCTTTCGTTCAGATTGGAGCGCTTATGTCCGATTTGCCGTTCGGCCGCTTGCTCACGGCCATGATAACCCCCTTCGACGACGGCCTCGGCCTCGACCTCGACCGTGCCGAGCAGCTTGCCGACCGTATCGTGTCCGCGGGTTCCGACGGCATCGTGGCCTGCGGTACCACCGGTGAGAGCCCGACGGTCTTCTACCCTCAGAAAATCGAGGTCATCAAAGCGGTGCTCTCGGCGGTAGGAGAACGTGCGCCCGTCATAGCTAACGTGGGCGACAATTGCACGGCCGATACGATCGACTTCGCGCGCAATGTCGAAAAGCTCGGGGTCACGGGCCTCATGTGCGTTGTGCCCTATTACAACAAGCCCCCGCAGGAGGGCCTGTACCGTCATTTCCGCGCCATTGCGGAGTCGGTCGACCTGCCCATCCTGCTGTACAACATCCCTGGTCGCTGCGCGGTGAACATGGGAGCGGAAACCACGTTGCGCCTCGCTCGCGACGTGGACAACATTATCGCCATCAAGGAAGCCTCGGGCGATCTCGACCAGGTGAAGCGCATTATCGATGGGGCGCCTGCGGGTTTCTCTGTGTATTCGGGCGACGACGCCATTACCTACGATATTATGAAGCTCGGTGGGGTCGGGGTCGTTTCCACGATAGGCAACATCGCCTCCGACCGCATGAAGGAAATCGTCGATTTGTGCGCGGCGGGCTCATGGGATGAGGCGGCGCGGGCGAACGAGGCGCTGAGCCCGCTCATGCAGGCCCTGTTCGCTACGACGAACCCCATTCTCGTCAAGGAGGCGCTCAAGCTCGTCGGCTTCCCGGTCGGCGGGGTGCGGCTCCCCCTGATCGATGCCACGCCGGAGCAATCCGAACAGCTGGCCCAGGTCATGAGAAGCGTCGGCCTGCTCACGTAACGGCGGGCGGTGTACGGACCAAAACGGTGCGATCGACGAGCTGCGAAGAGGGCAGCTCGTCTGCTATAAGGCGCAGGGGATAGCCCCTCGCTTCGAAGGAAAAGGAGCCGCAAGGCTCGAAGGAGACTCGCGGCTTTCAGGTCGCAAAGACCGTCGGACTGCCGGCGGACGCAGAAGGGGGCGCACACGCGTCTCCTTTCTCGCGTGCTCGATAAGACGGAGAAGATATGGAACAAAAGGAAAAGGAAGCCCCGAAAACGCGCCGTCGCCATACGGTTGAAGCTGCAGCCAACGCAGCCGCCCCCGCCTCCAAGAGGCAGGCGCGGCACTCGACCTCGAAGGTCAAGGAGGAGGCGGGAAGCCAGAAGAGCTCGGTCAAGCACGTGAAGCTCGAGCGCTCGCGTCCCTCGTTGACCCGTGAAACCTCTCGCAAACCCGCGCGCGGTCGCAAGCAGGAAGCCGGTCCCGTCCGTGGATCGACGGGCAAAGACCCTAACGCCACGATGAAGATCATCCCCCTCGGCGGTCTCGACGCTATCGGCAAGAACATGACCGTGCTCGAATGCAACGGCGACATGGTCCTCGACGACGCGGGGCTCATGTTCCCCGACGACGACCATCCGGGAATCGATTTGATTCTGCCCGACTACACCTACGTGCTCGAGAACGCCGACCGCCTGCGCGGCATCGTCATTACCCACGGCCACGAGGATCACACCGGCTCGCTCCCATACCTGTACAAGGACCTTGAGCGGCCCGTGCCCATCTACGCCACGAAGATGACCCTCGGCCTCATCGAGGGGAAGTTTGCCGAGCATCGCATCAAGAACGCCAAACTCGTCGAGATAAAACCCGGCGACACCATCAAGCTCGGATGCATCACGGCCGAGTTCTTCGCCGTGAACCACTCCATCCCAGGTGCAGTAGGTATATTTTTCCAGAGCCCTGCGGGCAACGTATTGCACACGGGCGACTTCAAACTCGACCAGACGCCCATCGACGGTGTGCATACCGACTTCGACGCGCTTTCGCGCTTCGGCAACATCGGGGTCGATCTGCTGCTCTCCGACTCCACGAACTCGCAGAAGGCGGCGTTCACGCCCTCTGAGCGGGCAGTGGGGAAGAACCTCGCGCGCATCATCGCCCAGGCGAAGGGGCGCGTGGTCGTCGCTTCGTTCGCGAGCCATATCCACCGCCTGCAGCAGATCTGCGATGCTGCGGTCGCCAACGGGCGCAAGGTCGTGGTCACGGGCCGTTCCATGATCCAGAACACCGATATCGCCCGCAAACTGGGGTACCTCGATATCGCCGACGAGAACCTCATCGATGCCTACGACCTCAAGGGCGTCCCCTCCGATAAGGTGGTCATCATGTGCACCGGGTCGCAGGGCGAACCCCTTTCAGCACTCGCGCGCATCGCGTCGGGACGCCATAAGACCATATCCATCGACGAGGGCGATACGGTCATCATTTCCGCTACGCCGGTTCCCGGCAACGAGAAGGCCGTCACGCGCATTGTGAATCTCCTGTCCAAGATCGGTGCTGAGGTTTACGACAAATCACGCGCCATGGTGCACGTCTCGGGGCACGCGGGCGCCGAGGAGCTCAAGATCGTTCTGAGCATCCTGCACCCGAAGCACTTCATGCCCGTCCACGGAGAAGCGGCCCACCTACGCGCTCATGCGCGCCTCGCCGAAGAGACCGGCGTCGCGCATGAGAACATCTTCGTCTGCGAGAACGGCGAGACGCTGTGCCTGACATCGCGTGGGGTGACCTTCGGCGAAAAGGTCGCGAGCGGTGTGGTGTTCGTTGACGGACTGTCGGTGGGCGATACCTCCCAGGACGTGCTCGACGACCGCGTCTCCTTGGCCGCCCAAGGGTTCGCTCTGGTGGCGGCTGCGGCATCCTACAAGGAGCGCACCGTGCTCGGATCGGTCAAGGTGGAGATGCGCGGCATTACGGGCGGCGACGACCCGCTGTTGGTCGAGGAGGCTCGCGATGCGGTGACGAGCGCCTTGGGAAAGCAGCTTTCCCGTGATGCGAACGAACAGGACCTCATGCGCATCGCGCGCAACGCCCTTCTGTCGCTTTTATGGGAGCGCACGAAGCAGCGTCCCATGGTCGTCGCGAGCATTATCGAAGTTTAAGCTATACTGAACGCATCTTAAGCTGGTCGGACATACACGTGGAGCCGGCTGTATCGAAACTGAAGCATAAACGGAGCATGGAGGAGCGCGCGTGGCGCGAACGTCGACATCGTCAAAGCAAAGGTCGTCCAAGTCCGGCGCGGGGGCGGGCAGCGCGAAGGGGCGCGCCGCCTCCCCGCAGGAGAAGAACGCGCGCAAGCGAGAGGAGGCCTCGCCGGCCGTAGCCGCTGAAAAGCCCCCCATCATCGACGCCCGTGCGCGCCGCGATATCGCGGGCATCGTCTTCGCCGTGCTCGCCGTGGCCTTGTTCCTGCTCGTGGCCGTGCCCTCGAACGCGCTCGTGGCCCGTGCAGCCGCTGAGGGCATGCGCACGCTGCTCGGGGTAGGAGGCTACCTTCTGCCTGTGCTCCTGCTCGTCATCGGTGGGTGCTTCCTTGCGCGCATCGACAACGAGCGCGTGCCTTTGCGCGTCGCCATCGGGCTCACCATGGTGTTTGTGTCCCTGCTCGTGCTGCTCGCGCTGTTCACGCCGCCCTCATTCGGCGACGACACCGTCCCCTCCACGCTTTTCTCGCCCGCCCAGCTCGAAAGCCGCGGCGGCCTGCTCGGTGCCGGAATCGCCTGGGCGGGCCTGTCGCTGTTCGGCATCGCGGTGTCGTGCGTCATCATGTTCGGCGTTATAGCCGCAGGTCTCGTTATTATCGGGTTCTCGCTCTCGCGCTTCTTCGAGGTGCTGCGCGAGAAGCGCGCTGCTTTCCGCGCGCGGGACGAAGGCGACGAGCTTCCCGCTCCTCTCGCCGCCGACCCCG
>CAUVMU010000141.1:0-5000 GCA_963552775.1 uncultured Eggerthellaceae bacterium
ATCAGCACCATGGTCTTGGGATTGCTGTTCATCGTTATGAGCATCCTCATCTGCAAATACGTCTTCCGTCCCGATATCGGCAACCTTAAGAACGTGAGCATCGAGAAGATAAACGAGCACCCGCTCACCCCGCTCGACACCCGCCAGAAGGTGCTCGGTTGGATGTTCGTGCTCTTCTCGCTCGTCATGCTGCTCCCGAGCTGGTTCCCCACCCTGCCGGTGCTCGATTTCCTCCACGTGAATTCAATCGGCGTGGCGACCCTGTTCGTCGGCGTCCTCGCAGGCATCTTCATCAAAGGCAAGCCCATCATGCAGATGGGCCCGGCCATCCAGAAGGGGGTTCCTTGGGGCACCGAGTTCCTGATTATCGCGGCACTGCTCATCGGCACCGTGCTGACCAACGAGAAAACCGGGCTGAGCGCGTTCTTGAGCGCCAACCTGGGACCCATTTTCAGCGGCATGGACCTGATCGTGTTCGCTATCGTGCTGCTCATCGTGCTCATGCTCTTGAGCAACGTGTGCAACTCCCTCGTCGTCGGCATGATCTTGCAGCCCATCATCCTGTTATACTGCCAGACCAACGGCGTGGAAGCCGCGGCGCTCGTCACGATTTCGACCTTCTTCGTCCTGTCCTGCGCGATGTTCACCCCTTCGGCGTCCCCGTTCGCTGCCATGCTGTTTTCCAACCGGGAATGGCTCGCACCCACCGACATCTACAAATACACCGGCGTGTTCATCCTAGCGGAGCTTTTGCTCTGCATCGCCATCGGCTACCCGCTGACGATGGTCCTCATGTAGAAACCGCGAGACGGGGCGCGGGCACCCGAAGAAGCCCGGGAACGCCGCGCCCCGTACGGATTCTTCGTCTTTGGAATCCTCGGAATTCTGACGCCGAGCGGTCGCCCGATACGCCGCAACAGAAGCGAGGCGGCCCGGCGCATCGAAGTGCCGGGCCGCCTCGCGCTCTCGCGATAACGCGTTAACCCTCTCTCGGCGTTTCCTCGGCAGCCGCCTCTGATTCCGTCGCGGCAGCAGCCTTCTTTCCGCCGAACAGGCGCTCCCGAAGGCTCGGCTTGGACTGCTCGGCCGTCTCCGCCGCCGAGGCCGCCTCCTTCTCGTGCTCGCGGGCCTCGGCGCGCAAGCGCTTCTGCTCAGCACGAGCGGCCTTGGACTTGTCGAGAATCAGTCGCTCCTGGTACTTGCGACGCAGCTTGCGCACCTTGGCGAAATCGATGTACAACGATACGACGAGCAGCGCATATGCGGCGATAAGGAAAACATTCGATATCGGCTGCGTCGCTTCGTTGATCATAAGGGCGAACGAGATCGCCGTGACGACGACAGCTGAAACGATTACAGCCCACCAAATGCGGCGCCAGCGATGGTAGTCGTTGGTCGGCACATCGTACATCGCCGACTCGCTCAGACCGCGCTTCGACTCCAGCCTGCGCTCGCGCTCGCGGGCCTCGGCGCGCTTCTGCTTCTTGCTTTTCGGTGCCGGCTCGTGAACCGAGGACGCGGCTTTGGAAACGGGCTTGGCCGAAGCGGCGCTTTTCCGCGTTTTACCTACGCGGTCCTCGTCTTTGTAGCGCTCGTTCAAAGGATTGCGTTGGGTCATGCTCTTAACTCCTTGCACCACTGCGGCCAAACGCCTCGTAATCGAAGGCGCGACCGGTAATGGCTTCGTATGCCTGAATGTACTTCTGGCTCGTCTTCTCGATCACGTCCTGAGGAAAATGCGGCGGGTCGCCCGAACGGTCCCAGTTCGCGCTCAGCCAGTCGCGCACGAACTGCTTGTCGAAACTCGGCTGGTCAAAGCCTTCCGCATACGTGTCGCCTGGCCAGAAGCGCGAGGAATCGGGCGTGAGCACCTCATCGGCCAAAACGATACGACCGTCGACGACCCCGAACTCGAACTTCGTATCGGCGATGACGATGCCTTGCGCCGCTGCATGGTCGCGCGCGGTCGAGTACACCTTGATGGACAGGTCGCGCAAAACGGCCGCATCCTCATCGCCGACGATCTCGGCGCAGCGGGCGAAGCTGATGTTCTCGTCATGGCCACCGATGTCGGCTTTCGTGGACGGCGTGAAGATGGGCTCGGGAAGCTTGGACGAATTGACGAGCCCGTCCGGCAACTCGATCCCGCACACCGTGCCGTGCTCGCGGTACTCCTTTAGGCCGCTTCCCGCCAGATAGCCGCGCACGATGCACTCGACCGGAAACATGGAGGCCTTCTTGACCAGCATGAAGCGCCCGCGCAGGTAGTCGGCGTACGGAGCGAAGCGCTCGGGCAAATCGGCCACGTCGGCCGAAATGAGGTGGTTCTCCACCACGCCGTCGAGCAGTTCGAACCAAAAGCACGAAAGCTGCGTGAGCACCGCTCCCTTATAAGGAATCTCGTCGGGAAGGATGCAGTCGAACGCAGAGATGCGGTCGGACGCGACCAGCAGCAGCTTGTCGCCTAAATCGTACAGGTCGCGCACTTTCCCCCGCGCGTCAGGTTTCAGGTCGATGCCGCTCATAGCGCTGCGCACTCCTTCGTACCGGTCGGAACTCATACCGCCCTATTATCGCTCATGCCGCTGCATCTGGGGAGAGCGTATCGCGGTTTCGCGGGTTTTTCGCACGGGACGTCGTACGAGGGCATACGAGACCGCTTTTCTGCTGAGCGTCGTCGCAGGACGTAGGCCGCGCGAGCGCAACTACCGCGCGGGCTTGCGAGGGGCGCGCGCACGCGTATCGCGGGCGCGATGCTGGTCGCGACCGTCGTAAAGCGGGATATGAACCGTAAAGCACGACCCCTCCCCCTTGCGACCCTCCACCTGCACCCAGCCGTTGTGGCGGTCTACAATCTCCTTGACCACGGACAGTCCGATGCCAAGGCCGCCGCTCTCGCGGTTGCGGCCGGCATCGGCCCGCCAGAAGCGCGAGAACACCATGCGGGCCTCCTCGGGCGACAGCCCGATTCCCGTATCCTGCACCGCAATGGAGGCCATGGTCTCGCCGCGCTTCACGCGCACGGTAATGGAACCTTCGGGGGTGTAGCGCACCGCGTTCGATATAAGGTTCGCCGTAGCCTGGCGAATCATATCGGCGTCGCCGTATACGAAAACGTCCTTATCGGCCTCGTAGTTCAGCTTCAGCCCCGACTCGGCCACGTACGCCTCATGCGTGAGAACGATGCCCTCGATGAGCTCGCCCACGTTCACGATCTCTTCCTTCATCGGCGTGGAGCGGTTCTCGAGGCGGGAGAGCTTCAGCAGCGATCCGACCAATCGGCTCAAACGCTGCACTTCCGAGTTCACGGTTACCAGATGGTCCTCGTCAGCTGGGAACACCCCGTCGACCATAGCCTCGACCGTCGACTGAATGGCCATGAGCGGCGTGCGCAGCTCGTGCGCCACGTCCGTGGTCAGGCGACGCTCGAGCTTGCGGTCGCGTTCGACCGAGTCGGCCATCGCGTCGAACGTCTCCCCCAGCTGGGAAATCTCATCATCGCCCGTCATATTGGTGCGCGCGCTCAGATCGCCCTCCTTGATGGCGACCGCCGTGTCGGTCATGCGCCTGATAGGGCGTACGAGGTTGCGGGCGAACAGGTAGCCGATAAGCGACGCCAAGATGATGGCGATGATGGTCGCCCATACCATGGCCTGGTACGATTGGTTGCGGAACTCCTCGTCGGAGGCGCGCAGCAGCGTGTCGGAGCCGTACACCCACACGCGAACCGACCCGATGGCTTGGTTGTTCGCCACGATGGCGGCGCGCGCCGTGTTGTTGCTCCCTGGACGGGGCGCAAGCGAAGGGGTGACCGTCGCCTCGTTGTCCAAGCGCTCGATGCTCGAATCGAACATCACGTTCCCATGGGAGTCGAGCACCTGCATGCCGATACCGGCCGTCACGTTCACGGCGTACTCCGCCGGCTGAAGCACGTAATCGGAAAAGCCGCCCGTCACCGCGAACCGTGCAGCCACCTGCTCGGCGGTGGTGTCGGCCACTGTCTGCATGTTCTCGCGCGTGTACGTTTGGAAGTGCTGCTCCCACACGAACGACACCACGCCGATGGCCACGAGCGCGGTCATTGCTGCAATCAAGGCGAACGAAATCGTCACGCGCGTCGTGTACGAAAGGCTCTTCCAGCTGAAGCAACGCTTGCGTCCCTCGGCCTCGGTTTCTGTGGACGATTCGGCCAAAGCCGCACCCTCGCAGGGTTACTGCTGCGCGGAAGCGGTCGTGGGATCCTCGAAACGGTAGCCCACGCCGTGCACCGTATGCAGCCACTTGGGATGGCGCGGATTGTCGCCGATTTTAGCACGCAGGTTCTTCACGTGGCTGTCGATTGTGCGCTCGTAGCCCTCGAAATCGTAACCGAGCACCTTCTCCACCAGCTCCATACGCGAATAGACACGGCCCGGATAGCGCGACAACGTGGTGAGCAGCTTGAACTCGCTGGCTGTAAGGTCGACCTCGGTGCCGGCGACGAGCACCTTGTGGCCCGATACGTCGATGGTAAGGTCGCCGAATTCGAGCACCTCGCGCTGCGGCTCGGAGTCGGCATGGACGCGACGCAGAAGAGCGCGGGCGCGGGCGACGAGTTCGCGCGGGCTGAACGGCTTGATGAGGTAGTCGTCGGCACCGAGCTCGAGGCCGATGATGCGGTCCTCGACCTCGCCCTTGGCCGTGAGCATGATGATGGGCACATCGGAATTGTCGCGAATGGCACGACAGACGCGCTCGCCGGGAACGCGCGGGAGCATAAGGTCGAGGATGACCAGATCGAAATGGTGTTTGCCGAATTCCTCAAGCGCCTCCTGGCCGTCACCGACGGCGGTGACCCAGTAATTTTCACGTTCGAGATAGGCCGTCACGGCGTCGCGAATGGCTTTTTCATCTTCAACAAGCAGAATACGACGGGTCTCGTTGCTCATGCGAACCACCTTTGCCTTGGTATCGAAAAACAAGCGGCACCGCTGCGAGCGGCTGCGCTCGGGCGAAGCGCC
>CAUVMU010000142.1:0-4988 GCA_963552775.1 uncultured Eggerthellaceae bacterium
GGTGATGGTCCGCTCCGTGGGCTCGGCCGGCGTTTCCTGCTTGCTCTGCTCGCTCGAACAGCCCGCTATCGCGAACATGCCCGCGAGTGCGAGCAGCGCCGCAGCGACAGCTGCCGCAAAGCGTGCGCGCTTCTTTACCGGATGATGCGTCATGGTGTTGTCCTTTCCTTGACCGGTTCCCTTTCCTGTATTGCAACAGCGGGAGAACTACCCGCGCGTTGCCAAAAACGACCCGATGTCGAAATCGATACGCTCACCTTTGCGCACCCGTGCGCGCAGGTCCATGAGCCGCTCATCGAGCGCGTAGAGCTTGCGCGCGCCGGCGTATTCCTGCGCGCTCTGGACGATGACGGCACGGATTCCACCGCCGCCGATGACGAGCCGTGTTTTCCCCATGAGCGCGATGAGCGGGTCGTGCGTCACGACGAAAACGATTTTGTCGCTGCTCACAAGCAGGTCGAGCGCGCGCTTGCGGTCCACGCCCGCGTTCTCGATTTCGTCGATGAGCACGATGGGCGAGACCGACAAGTAGGCGAGGTCTGCGATCATGAGCGCGCGCGATTGGCCGCCCGAAAGCGCGGTGAGCGACGTATCGGGCGAAAACGGCTCGCCTGCCAAGTCGTTCGCGCATTCGATGGTCCTCTTGACGATGGCGTCGATTTCGCTTTCGGGCATCATGCGGCCTTCCGCATGAAGGCGCAAAAACCCCTGCACCGAAAGGTCCATCACGAACACCATGCTCTGGGAAAGCTGCGCGACCATCTTGTTCTCCACCGCGTAGCGTACATCGGCGCTCGGAACGCGGCCGTCCACGAGCACTCGGCGCTTGGTGGGGGTGTCGCCCTGCGCGAGATATTCCACGTCCTCGAGCAAGCGGCTTTTGCCCGACCCGGTCGGCCCGACGATGCATACCACATCGCCCGCGCGCACGGTGACATCGACGTCCTCGGGATGCCCCGCCTTGTCGGCACCGCCGACGATGCGCAGCTCGCGGATGGGTTTTTGAGCGGCATGTCCGATGCGCTCGATGCGCTCGATGTGCTCGATGTAAAAGACGAGACCTTGCGCGAGCTGCTCGGCGCCCATGCCGCAGTCGAGCAGCTCGAACTCGCTGAACGAGGCGAAATGCTCGCGAGGCGACACGCTCAGCGCGGGTGCGTCGATGCCGGCTTCGACAAAGTAGGCGCCCGCGACGGGGTGGGTTTGCAGGAGCGAGCCGTAGGGCTCGTCGAGCAGGGATGCGGCAGGCAGGGCGCTCGGTGGCATGGGCGCATCCGCGTTTGTTGCCGCTCTTGCGCCCGAGGTGACGGAGCGCGGAAGATTCCCCCGATCGTTCCCGCACGCCTTCGCATGCGCGCTCTTTCGGGCGGGCGCGTCGTCGAAGGTCATGTACTTTATATTGCCAGTGGCGAACTTCTCGCCGATCTGCGTCTCGCCGAAACAGTAGGAGCACACGGCTCCCGGCATGGAGAAGCGCAGCCTTTGCGCGCCTTCTCCCTGGCGCGCAAGCAGCTCGGCAAGCAGCTGCGAAAGCGCGAGGATGCCCTGTCCGGTGAGGCCATTGGCGAAGAGCGCTTTCGCGCGCGGATTGGCGCGCACAACGTTCAAGGCGAACACCTCGCGCTCGGCCTGCGATACCAGATCGCTCTTCGTGATGACCACGACGTCGGCAAGCTTCAGCATGGGCCCTATTTTGCGCGGTGCGTCGATTCCCGATAGGATGTCGATAACGCATACGGCTGCCGTATCGCGCAGATGCGGTGAGCAACGGTTGCACAGCCCCGCGCTCTCGCTGATCAGCAAATCGAGGCCGTGCCGTTCGCCCCACTTCATGCATGCGCCGATGTTGCTCGCGAAGAAGTGGTCGGGGCAGAGCGCGCCGCTCACACCCGTTTGAACGGGAATGCCATACTCGCGGTAGATATCGCCATCGCTGCTGGTCAAGCAGTCGAATTTCACGACGCCGGTGCGCCAGGCGTTCTCGAGGCACGCGATGAGCTTCACGATGACCGAGGTCTTGCCGCTTGAAGGCGGGCCGGAAAACGTCATCAGTTTCATGTCGCTTCTCCTAAAGTCTCAGCGTGCAGCTTGCTGGCACGCCGTCGCCGCCGACGATGGCGACGGGCGTTCTGTAGGCGCGCGAGAGGTTGCTCTCGGTGAGGATTTCGCTTGTGGGGCCGTGAAGGCATCCGCTCTCGGTGAAGAGCAGCGCGCCGTCAGCCACGAGAAGCGCATGGTCGGGATTGTGCGTCGTCATGAGCACGCCGAGCGAGCGTTCGCGCTTGAGGGCGGTGAGAAGCCGAAGCAGCTTCGCCTGGTTACCGAAATCCAGGCTCGAAGCGGGTTCGTCCATCACGAGGACGTCGGGTTCCTGCGCAAGCGCGCGAGCCACTAAGATAAGCTGGCGCTCGCCGCCGCTCACCTCGGTGTAGGGACGCTTCGCCAAATGAAGAAGCCCCAGCTCGTCGAGCGTTCTCTTCACGACTTCGCGGTCGGCGTCCGACGGGGTGGAAAACGCCGAGATGCGCGGTGTGCGCCCCATGAGCACGATTTCCTCCACGGTGAAGGGGAACGCCGGCACATGCGCTTGGGGAACGTACGCGATGCGCTTCGCCGCGCCGCCCTTGCCCTTAAACGGCTCACCGGAAAGAAGCACTTCGCCGCCAAGTGCGGGCAAAAGCCCCAGAATCGTCTTGAACAGCGTGGTCTTTCCCACGCCGTTCGGGCCGAGCATCACGAGCAGCTCGCCTGCATGCACGTCGAACGACACGCTGGGAAGGACGGTCGCATCGCCGTAGCCGCAGCGCAGATCGCGCACGGAAAGCAAGGCTCCTTCGCGCTTCATCAGATCCACCCCCCGCGGCTTTTCTTCAGCAGGAACAGGAAGAACGGCGCGCCGATGAGCGCGGTCAAGATTCCCAAGGGGAGCTCGATGGAAAGGAGGCTTCGTGCGATCACGTCGACGGCGAGCGAGAACGAGGATCCGATGAGGGCAGATGCCGGCAGAAGCTTCGCGTAGTCCGCGCCCACGATGCTGCGCGCTATGTGCGGGACCACGAGCCCGACCCAGCCGATGACGCCGCAAAACGCCACGGTCGTCGAGGTGATGAGCGTAGCGCAAACGATCATGGCGCCGGTGAGCAGAGGCACGTTCACGCCGAGGGTCTTGGCTTCCTCGTCTCCCATCGCGAGCACCGACAATCGCCAACGGCACAGAAACATCGGCACGAGCGCAAGCCCGATGATGGCGGTCATCTGCACGACGTCGTTCCAGTTCACACCAGAGAACGTTCCCATGAGCCACAGCGTGATGGAGGGAAGCGTGCTGTTGGGGTCGGCGACGTACTTCGTGAGCGAGATACCCGCCTGAAAGATGCCCGACACTACGATGCCGGTGAGCATGAGCGTCACAGGCGTGGCTGCCTTACCGTCGATGCGCCGCGCGATGTGGCACGTGAGCAGCACCGCGAAAAGCCCGCCCGCAAACGAGAACAGCTGCACGAAGACGGTCGAGAACGCAATCAGGATTCCGCACGCCGCGCCGAAGCCCGCGCCCGTGGCCGCGCCGAGGATGTCCGGCGAGCTCATGGGGTTCTTGAAGACTCCCTGGAACACGGCGCCCGCGCAGGCGAGCCCCGCGCCCACAACCATGGCGCCGACGTTGCGGGGGACACGGATGATGAAAAGCGCGTTATGGGCTGCGCGGCTGTTCCCGAAATCGGCGATACCGAGCTTTTCGAGGACGAGCGTGGCGATCTGGTCGGGCGGCATGCTGTAGCGGCCGATGAGAAGCGATGCGACGAAAACGACGATGAGAATGGCGACGAGGGGAGCGATGTAGTGCCTGCGCTTCGGCGTCATACGCTATCTCCTTTCATGCCGCGTTTTCTCTGGGCTTCCGCCTGTCCGGTTCACGTGTTCGCCTGTTTCTAGAATAGTTCTCTTTGCGGATAGTGAAAAATACGGAATGATTATTACAACTATAAGATGAACCTATAAACAACTCGTTATTATTATCAATAACGCTTATTTATCTTGAAATAAGGAGAATTCTAAACATGGACGACAACCCGCCTTTCATCATCGCGATCGCCGAATGCGGGTCGATCAACAAGGCCGCGCGAAGGATGCATATTTCCCAGCCCGCGCTCTCGCAGCGGCTCAAGCAGATCGAAGGACATCTGGGCGCGCCGCTTTTCGAGCGCGGCCGCGGGCCGATCAAGCCGACGCGTGCGGGCGAGTCGTATCTGACGTGGGCGCGCAAGGCGCTCGAGACGGAAAGCCTCATGCGGCGCGACATAGCGGCAATCGCCGACAACTCGTCGCGGCAGCTGCACGTGGGAACGTCGGTGCCGCGTGCAGCGAGCCTGCTTCCGCAGGTTATCGAACGTTTTTACGCACTGCGGCAGGGATGTTCGCTGGTGCTGCACGAGGCAGCGATGCCCGAAACGCAGACGCGCTTGCTCTCGTCGGGCGAAATCGACTTCTCAATCTTCATTCCCTCGCCGCCCGAGGCGTCGCTGTTCGTAAGCGAAGCGATTTGCGCCGAGACGATGCTGCTCGTGGCCCCGCGAGAGCTTGTGGGGAAGCGGTTTTCCGAGGTCGACGGGTGCAAGGCGGTCGATCCCGAGCTTCTAGCGAGCATACCTGTCATCATGCCGCCCGGAAACCTTAAGCACTCGTGGCTCATCGAGTCGCTCGCGAAGGCGGCTGACATCAAGCTCGGCCCGATTCTTTACAGCTGCAGCAACGAGCTCACGCTCGAGATGATGAGCCGTGGCTTGGGCGCGACCATCATGCCGAACACGTTCGTGCCGGCAAGCTGGGAAGGCCGCTTCGGACTGTACCGAATCGAGGGATTCTCGCACACGGGAAGCTTGTACTATTCCCGTCTCGAAAGCCGGGAAGTGTCCGAAGACGAGGCGGCGTTCGTGGACATCGCACGCACGCTCGTCGGGTAAGCTACTTTACATAACATATATTATCAA
>CAUVMU010000143.1:0-4984 GCA_963552775.1 uncultured Eggerthellaceae bacterium
CGCCGGTTCGAATCCGGTCGGAGCTACCAGAAAACACGAGGTCAGAGCACAAAATGCTCTGACCTTTCTCTTTCGAACACGCCGAGTTTCGAAAATCTGGCTGAAAACCGGCTAAGGAAAAGAGCGGTTTTCGAAAAGGGCGAAGTTCTAAACTGCAAGCATTGCGTCAAGCGAATAGCGCCATCACGCTTACGTGCCCTGTTTATCGGGCCTCTGTGTGACAGGTGTGACGGATGTGATGGGTTAGCTTGTTCTCGGCGCCCCGGGCGGAGGCCCGGGGCATGCGGCGGATGCGGTTAACGCGGACAGGGGACCGCGCTTCCTAGAGGCTTTCCCGCAGGAATTCCGCGATGGTGTCGACCGGGATGATGTCGTATCGGTCGTACAGGTCGCAATGCGAGGCGCCCAGTACCACGACGAGCTTCTTGTTGGCCGGATTCACCGCGCTCTCGCCGGTCATGTGCTCGTAGGCGTCCTTGCCGAAGTAGAACGAGTGCGCCGCGCCGCCGTGCACGATCATGACCGCGTTCTCGATCTCGGGCGTGTAGGTGAGCAGCGGCATGTTCAGAAGCGAGATGCTCGACGTCGCGTTCCAGCTGCCGTTGGAGCGTTGAAATGCGCGAAATCGGAGGCAAACTCGCCCAGCTGGTCGCCGCCCTTCGATCAACCCTGGTATTCAGGCGTCCATTTGGCGGCCTTCACGGCTGCGGCTACGTCGGGAACGGAAACCTGGTTCAAGCCCTCGTTGACAGCTTCCTGAGCCACGGCGATTGCGATGCGCTCCGAGAAGGCGGGCAGCTGCGAGACTGACGGCAGCACGGCGGCGCCCGGCGCGGAAGCGTCGACGATACCGCCGAGGGAGTGGGCCGCCTTCGATATCATGCGGTCGGTGAGCAGGCGCGCGTGGGACGCGATGACGCCGAGTCCCAATCCCGGATACATGAGCGCATTGTTGGCCTGTCCGATTTCGAAAGTCACGTTGCCAACTTCGACCGCATCCGCCGGTACGCCCGTCGCGACGAGCGCGCGACCGTCGGTCCATGTCATCAGGTCAATTGCAGTTGCTTCGGCCAGCTCGGTTGGGTTCGACAGCGGGAAGATAATCGGACGGTCTGCATGCGCGGCCATCTCGCGTACGAGGTTTTCGGTGAACGCGCCGCCTACGGTGGAGGTGCCCACGAGGATCGTGGGGTGCACGGCCGCGACGACCGACGCCAGGTCGGTGAGCGCGTCTGCGTTTGCGAAGTCGCTGCGCTTGCGTGCGAAGGGTCTCTGCTCGGGGGTCAGGTCGTCCATGTCGTCGAAGAGCAGGCCCTGCCTGTCGACCAGGTAGAAGCGTGACCGGGCCTCGTCGGGGGTCATGCCCTGGTCCAAGAACTCCTGATACACGCGATTGACAATGCCGCAGCCAGCCGTTCCCGCGCCGAAGCACACATACACTTGGTCGAGCAGCGAGCCGCCCGTGATGTTGAGCGCGCCCAAGATGCCCGCAAGCGTCACGATGCCCGTGCCCTCGATATCGTCGTTGAACACGGGGAATTCCCCCCGGTATTTTTCCAGCAGGGCGGCGGCATGACCGCGGCCGAAATCCTCGAAGTGCAGGTACAGATGCGGGAAGAGGCGCTCTGCCGTGCGCACGAACGCATCGACGAAATCGTAGTAGGGCTCGTCGGCGAGGCGCTTACGACGCGCGCCCAGGTACAGGGGGTCATCGAGCAACTCGGGGCGGTTCGTGCCGGCGTCGATGACCACGGGCATCACGCGCGACGGGTCGATGCCCGCGCCGGCCGTGTACACCATGAGCTTGCCGACCGAGATCTCCACGCCGTTGGCGCCCCAATCGCCTATCCCGAGAATGGCCTCGGCGTCGGTCACCACGATGAGGTCGATATCGCTGCCCGCCGCCGCGTTGACGAGCGCCTGCTCGATGGCCTCGGGCTTCTCGGCGTCGAGGTAGCAAGCATACTGCGCGTCCACGTAGCGCTCGCTGTACTGCTCGATGTCGCGCGCTATCGTGGGGTCGTACACGATGGGCATGAGCTCCTCGACGTGCTCGCTGAAGACCTTGTAGAACAGCGTGCGGTTTTGGGAGAACAGTCGCATGAGGAAATGCCGCTTGGAGAGGTCGTCGGGCTTGGACGAGTAGTTGCCGTAAGCTTGCCGAGCTTGCTCCTCAAGCGTCTGGATATGGGGCGGCAGCAATCCCACGAGGCCATACCGGTTGCGTTCCTTCTCCGTGAACGCGGTCCCTTTGTTCAGGAACGGATCGTTGAGCAGATTGAATCCCGTCTTCATGCGAAGCCTTCCTTTCAATGCCGGATGCCGTTGGTAAATTACCTACAGCCTGTTGTCATTATCGCACAGCCATTTCCTCGCGGAACACCCCTGTTCTCGAGCATGCGCCTGTCGCGGGCCTGGTCGGCGAAGTACGCGCTAGCGCCCATGGCGGGCCCCCTTCCGGCGCGCGGCGCTCTTCGGCCAGGTGATGTCGATGGAGCCCTTCTCCTTCAGGTAGGCGTCAAGGTCCTTGGCGCGCCCGCGAGGCGTTCTATGCGTGCAAGTCATACGAGGAGATCTACAGGGAGGCGTTCGGGAAGGAGCTGTCGTTCAAGGACCTCGAACGCGCGAAGCTCTGACAAAGGCTTGACCGGTGGATCGAGCGCCAGTTCTCGAAATCGGCGGCGGGCAAGTCGGCGCTGAAGTGCGGCGCGGCCCGGTGGTGACGGTGACGGGTTCCGAGGCGTCTCAAAAGGGCCGTCACCCCTATCGCTCGATGGAGCACCGGCGTGCTACAATCTCGGCAAAAGCCGTCCCCGAGAGGGGGCCCGGAAGTCGGAGCCGGTGTACCCGAGCGTTCTCGGGAGCCGGCTCCGGCGCGTTCTGCCCGATGGCCGCAAGGTACAACGATTGTTCGTCGTGCCACGCATGCTGTCCTCACCGCCTGTCGACCAAGCGATATCTCTGCCGCTTCTTCTAACCTTTCTTCTAACTTACCTCTCGCTTTTCTTCTCATCTCTCTTACACGAATTCGGTCTTCGGGAGCGCTTTCCCGAACTTTTCCCGAACTTTGGCGAACCTGTTGATCGGGATCGCCGGCGAAAGCGTCCTTGCGGTGGAAGATGAAACAGGTGCCGATGGGAACGCGTTTATAGTCGAACTCGATTCCCGCCTCGTCGTTTGCGCTCTTGATGCGCGCGATGCTTTTGCTTGCGAAAGTATATACAAAGATATATACTACTGGCGGAGGTGATTGGCATGATGACCGCGAAGTTGATATCGAATGGGGGATCCCAGGCCGTGAGGCTCCCCAAGAGCTGCCGTTTCGAAGGTGCGGAGGTGAATATCAACCGCGTGGGAGACGCCGTGGTCCTCACACCCAAGGGCGAGGGCGTGTTTGCCGCCATGGCAAGCGCATTCGACCTGTTTACTGAGGACTTCCTGTCCGACATCGACGACCTGCCCCTGCAGGAGAGGACCGCGCTCTGATGAGGTACATGCTCGACACGAACATCGTCGCCTACGCGAAGAACAACAGGCCCGAGGCGGTGATGGACCGGCTCAGGAAATACGATCTCGACGAGCTCTGCATCTCGGTCATCACGCTGGCCGAGCTGGAGTACGGGGTGTTCAACAGCTCGAATCCGGACAGGAACCAGCTCGCGCTGACCTTGTTCCTCGCTGGTATCGAGATCGTCTTGTTTGACGACGACGCGGCGGTCGAGTACGGCAGGATCCGCGCCGACCTGAAGAGGCGAGGAACCCCCATCGGGGCGAACGACCTACTGATTGCCGCCCACGCGAAGTCGCGTGGGCTCGTTCTGGTCACCAACAACACTCGCGAGTTCGAGCGAGTGGAGGGCCTTGAATTGGAGGACTGGGCGTCGTAGCTGCCATGCTACGGCTTTTCGTTGCCGATAGTCTTAGCGTTCGCAAGCTCGGCGATTTCGCGCACCCAGTCTGGCCATTCGTCTGGGGGCGTGGTGGCGATGGCCTCCTGCAGGGCTTCGAGCGAGCGCTCCTCCGGGATCTTGCCGCCGAGCGCGGCCTTCACGAACGAGTCCATGGTATTGGTCATCTCGCGCTCGTGGGCGGGCGCTAAGAAGAACCTGCGTCCTCTCAAAGCGGAGGTCGCCGGTTCGAATCCGGTCGGAGCTATCAGAGGACACGAAGCCGGTAGATTTTTCCTCTGGCTTTTTCCTTCTCTACGTTAAACCGTCGTTGATATTTGGGTCGGAAGCCTCACCGCAACGGTGGTGCCGCTCTCCGAGCTTTCCTCCACCCATACGGAGCCGCCGTGAAGGTCCGCGATCTCCCACACCAGAGAAAGCCCCAGTCCTGCACCGCCGTATTCTCGGCTGCGAGACTTGTCCACTCGAAAGAAGGGCTGGGAGATACTGCGTTGGTATTCTTCCGGAATGCCGCGACCGGTGTCGGAAACGCGAACGAGGGCATCGTTCCCTGCTTGGGATACGGAGACTCGCACCGAGCCGCCTGGACGGTTATATTTGATGGCATTCTCCGTCAGATTGAACAGCAAGCGGTAGATCAGCGTGTCGCTGCCGGTGATGGCGCTGTCACCCTCCCGTTCCAATGTGACGCTGCCTTTCTCAGCCAGCGGCACAAGGTCGGTGAGAATCTCCTCGACCATCGGCCCCAGTTGGATATGCTCGTTCCGTGCCACCACCTGCAGATTGCTCATTTCCAGCAGGGTCTTCGTCATCTGGATCAGTCGCTCCGTCTGCTCCCGCAGCAGCGTGAGGAATTCCGCCGTCTGCGGCGGCGCATTGGGATGCTCGGCGGAAAACAGCTCCAGCTGCGCCTGCATCAACGCCAAGGGCGTGCGCAGCTCGTGCGCGGCGTTCCCGGTGAACTGCCGCTGGGCGGCGAAGGCGTCGTTCAGCCTTTCCAGCATCTGGTTGAACGATTTGCTGAGCTGCTGAAACTCTGGCTGGTACATCAGGTTACTGATGGTTCTCTCATATGG
>CAUVMU010000144.1:0-4962 GCA_963552775.1 uncultured Eggerthellaceae bacterium
GAGCTCGTTGGAGAACGCGATGTTCACCGCGCGGAAGGTGTTCTCCACCACCTTGGTCATCTCGGCGGTGCGGATGTCGGTGACGCTGATCTCGCCCTGGCAGAAGCTGGCGTAGATCCTCGCAATCCGCTCGCCCACCTCGGGGTCGTCCGCACCGATGGTGCGGTTGTTGCGCAGCAGCTCGTAGACCATGTTGCCCGAGATGATGCGCTCGGGAGCGTGCACGAGCCTGACGTCGCCACGGCCGGCCACCTCGAGCAGCGGGCGCACGAAGCGGTCGATGGTGTTCGGCGGCACCGTGGACTCCACGACCAGCACAGCACCCTCCAGGGCGACCTCGAGCACGGTCTTGCACGCGGCGACCACGTAGCAGGGATCGATCTTCTTGTCAATCTTGTCGTAGGGCGTGGGCACGCTCACGATGTAGGTGTCGCACACCTGATACTCCGTCGTGAACTCGATGCCGGCCTTCAAGGCGTCGGCGAACAGCTCATCGAGGCCGTCCTCTTTGAAGGTGGTACGGCCCGCGTTGAGCGTGGCGACAAGTTCCTTGTTGTAGTCGGTGCCCACTACCTCCACGCCGTGCGCGGCCATCATAAGAGCGGTGGGCAGGCCGATATAGCCCAGACCGATTACATTAACCATGTTCGAGTCCCTTCTTCAGTTCCTTGAGCCCTTATTCGCAGCATCGGACAAGATGCAGATCATCTTTTCGGCTAACGTCCTCCGCGAGTACTCGCGCTTCATGATGGCGAGGGCCGCCTTGCTCATTCGCCCGAGCTCATCCACGAGGTCGTCTTTTGAGGCGAAGTCCTCAAGCTTGCGCATATCCTCTTCGATATTGCCGCACAGGGCGATACCGGCGCCGCTCCTGCGCACGAGCTCGGATGCGTCCCCTTCAGGCCCGATGAACAGGACGGGGACGCCGCGCGCGAACGACTGGAATATCTTCGACGGGATGGTACCCGAGAATTCCTCGCTCTTCTGAAGCGAGGCGACGGTCATATCGACGCCCGCATAGCGAGCCTCGAGTTCCGACAGGGGAACGCCATGCTCGAGGCTGAGGAAGCCGAGCCCGCCCGTGCTCATCATCTGCTCGAGCTTGGCGCGGGCAGCGCCTTCGCCTATAAGCTCGTAGCTGGAAGCAAGGCCCTTTTCCTTGAGGCGCCTCGCGTATTCGACGGTCACGGGCACGTTTTGCGACAGGCCCATGGTCCCGAAGTAGCCGAGACGCAAAGGCTTGCTCCATTGGCGCTCACACGCAACGACGTCGGCGCCGTTGGGGACGACCGACATGATCTGCTGAGGAACGCCCTCCGCTGCGAGGTCCCTTTTAAAGCCGTCTGTGAGCACAACGACATGATCTGCTACCTTGCAAAACGAAAGCTCCAACGCCTTCACAACCGCGACCGTCGCGTCTTTGCTCCCCGTCGCCATCAGCTGTTTGTAGGTAAGATCGCGGAATTCAACAACCAGAGGAAGGCGATGTTTCTTGGCATAATGCACGCCAAGCCATGCAGCAAAGACGGTCCCAGACGAAACAATCACAACGTCGTAGGCGCATCCGACCAAAGAATTCTTCTTCAGGTTCTTTAGCCCGCCGGCAATAAAGCTAACACCGCTTTCGATTCGTTTAGCGAAGCTCGTGTTCGGTCGGATCTTCGACGCGGAGCGGAACACCCTGACGCCATCGATGGATTCCTCGCAAAGAGGAATCATCTCATATCCATCGAACAGGCGTCCAGCAGGATAGTTCGGCCAACTCGTAAATACCGTCACATCGTGACCCTCTGCCGCCCATATGCGAGAATGGTCGCTCGCCCTGAAGGCGGGCGCGATACTCTCTGGGTTATAGAACTGCGAGAAATAAAAAATGCGCATTAGTTCTCATCCTTTATCGGCATATACATTGTCAGCTCCCCTGCGCCATCAGGACCACGCCCACGGTTTGAATGATGAGCTTGATATCGCTCCATACGGAGCACTTCTTGATGTAGAGCAAGTCGAGGTCGACCCATTCATCGAACGTGATGGAATCGCGGTTGCGACGGGTCTGCCAGTAGCAGGTCAGCCCTGATTTAACGAGAAGCCGCTGACGCTGATAATCGTTGTAAGCCGCAACTTCAGCCGGCAATGCGGGACGGGGTCCCACGATGCTCATGTCCGAGAGAAGAACGTTCATGAATTGCGGCAGCTCATCAAGACTGAGCTTGCGCAGCCACTTCCCCACGCGCGTGATGCGCGGGTCATCGGCGATCTTGAACACGGGACCGGTCTTCTCGTTAAGCTCCTTGAACTTCGCCAGCTTCTCCTCGGCGTCCACGCACATGCTGCGGAACTTGTACATCTCGAAGGTCTTGCCGTTCTTGCCAACGCGCGTTTGCTTGAAGAGCACGGGGCCCTTGGGGTCGTCGATTTTGATGAGGATCGCGATGATGGCGAACAGCCAGCAGAACAAGACCAGAACCGTCACGCTGAACACGATGTCGAACGTGCGCTTCACAAACCGGAACGCGATCCTGTCCTCAATGCCGGTGATGGGTTCGTCTCCAAGCTCTTCCTTCAGGCGCTGGATTCGCTCCGCGCATTCGCGACGGCGTTCGTGCGCGTCGAGGTCGTAAACGGCACCGCTTCGCACCATTTTATGCTCTGCCACGTTCACAGAGGCATTAGCGAGGGTCGAGACCTGTGCGGCAGCGTGGCTTACAGGGCGATCTTCAGTTGATTCGAGAACAGCCACAGCTTCGCTTACCACTATGCACACACCGCCTTGACAGCGAGGTTAGCGACGAACCGGGGCGCGAGAAGGATCCTGCGCATCAATTCATCGCCAAAGAGAAGGGGCCCGCGGATCAATCCATCGCTAAACTGCCTGAATATTGTGGTTACAGGGATGACCGCGAGCTTGAGATGGACCGCTGTCGCGCCAACGGGTTTGCGACTCGAAAGCTGACGCGCTTCCAATATATCCGAAAGAAACCCTCGGAGTATCGATTCGCACATCAACATATCGTAAAACGCCTCCCGGCAACTGCAAGGCAGATGGCTCCGCCATCGTCAACCGCACACGCTCCCACTGCGAAACTCGAAACGGCCTCGGCTTCCCCCTCCAAAGATGTCGGCACGATATGTTCAGAATGCAGAGGCATGCAAAGCCCTCCCCGCTCTTTTCGAACGAGAACCAAATGTTGCTATAACACCATTATAACAAACTTTCGACAAGGACAGCACCCAATCGATGGGCGTTGTTAGACCATCCTGGATATGGCTACGCTGTCCCATAGATGGCCTTCCTCGCATATGAATCCCATTTTGCCTGCTTAATCAAGTAATCGAAGAACGGATAGGGCGTCATCTTGTACTCGCGCCACGTCGTCTCATAGGTGAAGGCGGTCGCCTGCTTCACGATGAGGTCGGCCAGCAGCGCCGCCGACGCGCGAATCTTGAAGGGCCATATCCACTTGAACCACGGCAGGTAGTTGGAGAGCCTGCACGTCGCCGCGCCGTTGAAGCGGCCGGTAAGACCCTTGATGTTGCGGCGAAGGTTGTTGACGCGGTCGATCGCGTGTTCGCCGCGCGCGAAGGACCTATGCTCGCCGATGCCCAGCGCGAGCAGGACCTGCCTGTAGACGTGGGCCTTGTCGGTGGAAATGATCGCGCCATCCGCGAGCTTCTCGGCGAGCAGCCTGGCGGCCGCGTCCTTGTCGAGGCCTCCGCGCCCGGTTATCTCGTAGAGGATGCCCCCCGAGTCGTTGGTGCCGGTGAGCACGTAGATCTTCTCCAGGTTGTCGGTGGCGCGGACGCGCCCGTGCGCCCGCCTGGAGACGCCCGTCCCCAGGCGGGCGTGGTTGCTCTCGAAGCTCTCCCTGAAGAAGCGTTCGTCCAGCTCGGCGCCGCATCCCAGCCCCACCTGGAACGACGGCGGAATCTTGCGGGCCGCCTCGAGCAGGCGATGGCGCATGAAAAAGACGATTCTGGGGCACACGCCGCACTGCTCGGCACTTTCGGCCAGGCCCCCGTCGCCCCCGTCGCCGTAGGCGGTCCTAGGGCACACGCCGCACTGCTCGGCACTCTCACGCAGCGGCAGGACGTCGGCGTGGTACTGGATGAAGCGCATCCAAGCCTCGCGGGGCAGCTTCGTGGTCGAGGAGGATTTTCTCGACCTTGCCGTGAAGGCCTCGCGCGACCCTTGCAGAGGCAGCGCTGGCTACCGTACTGGGCGAAGCCGTGCTTGGTGTGGCAAGGCGAACCGCAGTGCGGACGCGTCTCTATGTCGTCGGGGCCCATGCCCTCTTGAGCGAGCTCCAGAAGCTCCGGGTCGATTATCGCCCGCAGCGACGATATCGCGCGCCCCCGCTCCTCGGGTTCCATCCGCGGCAGGAACTGCCTCGTTATCGTGCTGAGCATGTCTTCCATCGCGACCTCCGTTCTCTGACGGGACGATTGTCGCAAACAGCTCGTCTGCCGAGTGGGTACGGTATGGGACAGGGAAGCGACAGAATAGTCTAACAACGCCAATCAATGAGGCTTTATCAGAGCCCACCCGTGCATATGCCCTGCGAAACGGCTCCAAAGACGCGTTCTCGGGAGGCCAATGAGATTTCATCAGAGCCCAGCCCCGCACCTACCCTACGCCCGCGCATGAGTCCCCCGCGTTTTGAACGCCTCCCGCGCCCGCGCCAGACAGTCGTAATGCCCGACGTGATGCGCATCGCTCGCAATATAGGTGATAAGCCCCGCCTCGAACAAACGCCGAGCAGGCTTGCGCTCGGTCCCGAAACGCCCCCCGTCTATGAAATCGGCCGACGCCTGCAGCTTGCAACCCATCTTTACCAGATTGCGCGCCAGTTCGATATCGGCCTGAATGGTCTTGTAGCGCTCCGGATGTGCGATAATCACTGTGTAGCCGCGCGACTGCAGGTCGAAGATGGTACGCTCGTACTGAGCGAAATCGGCCCTTGT